>CANQJJ010000003.1 GCA_947624215.1 uncultured Clostridia bacterium | reverse complement strand
TTTTTGACGTGGATCTGCATGGGCTATCCTCTGTGTAATTTTGTGCAATGGGAAGAGCATGCCGCGGACATGGTACCGACGGATGAGGTCCGGGGTGTGGGAAACGCGTCATCCTTGCTGTCCCTGTAAGGTCGCAAAACGCGTTCTCGCACATCAGCACAGTGTGCTGTGGGCGGCGTTTTGCGGTGAGTGAGCGCATCGGAAGGCGCGAACGGTGACTGAGGGCAGGACTCTACCTGCCCGAGACAGTAGCGCACTGCCCTTGTGCGCCGAAAGGGTTTCTCCTCATCCGCCCCTTACGGGGCACCTTCCCCAGAAGGGAAGGCAAGGGGCGCTCAAACGAAGTCCGCGGTTGTGGGAAACGCGTCATCCTGAGCCGTAATGATGATACGAAGTCCGATACGGCTGTCCCCGAAGGATCCCGAAGAACGAAGTCCGACTGCTTGGGAAACAGACCATGTGCTATAATACGTCATGCTGAGCGTCAGTCGAAGCATCACCTCATTATAACACTGCGGTGACCCTTCAACTACGTTACTTCGCGCGGGGCGCCCGTGTCGATTTTAGTAGCACAAATAGAAACCTCAATCGTTCAGGGTGACGTGATTGGGAATGCCTTAATCGCTCACACAATACTTGGTCGTAATAAGATTCTTCGCGGATGGGCAGTTCGATGAAAGTCAAACCGTTACGGCTACTTCGCGCTACGCGCTCGTGTCGACCTTAGTAGCACAATCAGAAACCTCGGTCGGACAGAATGACGCTTCGATTGGGCCATGTCGGACAGAATGACGCTCGGGTTGGGCTTGCTTGAGCAGAATGACGCTTCGATTGGGCAGAAAGCACAACCTGTTTTATTCTGTTCCCCTTATTTGAGCGGGATGGGACGACTGTCGCCGATAAAGAGCACCGCGAGCGTGCCGGGGCCGCAGTGCGCACCGATGACGGGCCCGACCGTCTGGCGGCGGATGTTCGCCTCCGGCCGTTTCTCGCGGATGAGCGCGGCAAGTGCGTCCCCCTCCTCGGGGCAGTCGGCGTCGAGCACATACACGGGGTATTCGGGCGCCGTCATTTCCTTGATACAGTGCTCCGCGAGCATGCGCATGGCCTTCTTCCGCCCCATCGCCTTCTCATAGACAGACAGCCCGCCCTCCTCGTTGAACGTCAGAATGGGTTTGAGGCCGAGCAGCGTTCCCGCCACGGCCGCCGCCGCGGAGAGTCTTCCCCCGCGCTTTAAGTGCATGAGGTCGTCCACCTCGAAATAACAGCCGAGACGGCCGCGGAACGTTTCGAGAAAGGCGAGCACCTCTTCGTCGGAAGCGCCCGCGTTTTTCAGCCGCGCCGCCGCCTCCACCTGCATGCCCGCGCCGAGCGAGATGGCTTTTGTATCGAACACGGTGCAAGTGCGCCCGGGGAACTCCTCCTTCAGCTCTGCAAGCGCCGCGTCGAGGGAGCCGAACGTCCCGCTCATCGCATGCGAAAAGCTGATGTAGAGCACGTCCTCGCCGCGCTCGAAGTAGGGGCGGAAGAAGTCCTTGTAGTCCTCGGGGTTGAGGGCCATCGTCCGCGGCACCGTCCCCGCCCGCACGGCCGAATAGAATGCCTTGAAGTCGGTGTTCCTGCCGAGGTCGTAGTAACACTCCTCCCCCTCGCGGAAGGTATAGGGCATGGCGATACAGCCGAGGCCGAGCTCTTCGGCAAGGGTATACCAAATTTCACAGTTGGAATCGCAGATAAGCGCGCTCATGATCGTGTCCTCCATATTTTCTCAAAACGATTATACCAAAAACGGGCGGGCATGTCAAGAAAAAACCCGGCAGTGCGCCGGGGGAAGTCTTCCCATTATTTTGCGGCGCTCCCCGTCATTTCACCGAATACAGTAGGTCGGGATAGGTCGGGAAGGGCCAATATGCCGAGGCGGTGAGCGTCTCCAATTCGTCGGCGATCCTCCTCACCTCGTTCATGGCGGGCACGATGGTGTGCGCCATCGCCTGCGAGGCCAATAGTTCCCCCGCGGGCACTTCTCTGAGCGCTTTCTCCAATTTTTCCGTCGCCTTCATGAGGGCGTCGTTGCGGGAGCAGACCTTCTCGGCCATACCCATGTCCGCGTCCGAGGCCAACTTTTCGCTCACGGCACGTTTTGCGGCGATGGCAGAACAGAGCGCGGAAAGATAGGCGTTGACGGAGGGCCAGATGTCCCGCTTCACCATTTCTACCATCGTCTTTGCCTCGATGCGGATGGTCTTGGTGTAGTTCTCGAGGGCGATGTTGGCGCGGGCATACACCTCCTTCTCGGTGTAGACGCCCTGCTTGACGAAGAGATCGATGTTCTCGCGCTTCAAAAGCTCGGGGATGGCGTCGGCCGTCGTCTTGTTGTTGAGAAGTCCCCGCCGCTCCGCCTCGGCCTCCCAATCGGGGCCGTAGCCGTTGTAGTTGAAGATGATGCGGTAGTGCTCTTTGAGCAGTTTTGCGGTATACTCCCTGCACGTCCCCTCAAAGTCCTTGGCTCCCTCGAGCGCCTCGTAGGCATCCGAGAAGGCCTGCGCGGCCATGGTATTGAGGACGATGTTGGGGTCGGCGACGGAGGCCTGCGAGCCGAGCATGCGGAACTCGAACTTGTTGCCCGTGAAGGCAAAGGGAGAAGTGCGGTTGCGGTCGGTGGTATCGATGGGGAAAATGGGCGATTCGGGCACGCCGATGGAGCCCGGGACGGCCTTCTTGGGGACGTATTCCCTCCCCATCACGATGGAATCGACGATGGCGCCGAGCTGGTCGCCGAGGTAGACGGAGATGATGGCGGGGGGCGCTTCGTCGGCACCGAGGCGGTGGTCGTTGCCCGCGGACGCGACGGAGGCACGCAGCACGCCCTGATACTTATCCACGGCCGCGATGACGCAGGCGAGGATGAGCATGAAGCGGGTATTGCTCTCGGGGTTCTCCCCGGGGTCGAGCAGGTTGAGGCCGCTGTCCGTCGAGAGCGACCAATTGTTGTGCTTGCCCGAGCCGTTGATGCCCTCGAAGGGCTTTTCATGGAGGAGACAGACCAGCCCGTGCCGCTTCGCCACCTTCTTCATGAGCTCCATGGTGAGCTGGTTGGCGTCCACGGCGACGTTGGCCGTCGTGAACACGGGCGCAAGCTCATGCTGGGCGGGGGCGACTTCGTTGTGCTTGGTCTTGGCGAAGACGCCGTAGGACCAGAGCGTGGCGTCGAGGTCGCGCATATATTCGGAGATGCGCGTTTTGAGTGCGCCGAAGTAGTGGTCTTCGAGTTCCTGCCCGCGCACGGAGGGAGCGCCGAACAGCGTGCGGCCCGTGAGCATGAGGTCCTTTCTCTTTTCGTATACGCTCTCGTCGATGAGAAAATATTCCTGCTCGGGCCCCACCGTCGTGGCGACCTTCCTGCACCCGATCCCGAACAGCTTCAATAGCCGCTTGGCCTGTAAGTCGAGGGCGGTCATGGATTTCAGGAGCGGGGCCTTCTTGTCGAGCGTCTCGCCCGTGTAGGAGACAAAGATGGTGGGGATATACAGCGTCCCCTCCTTGACGAAGGCGGGCGAAGTGGGATCCCACGCCGTGTAGCCGCGGGCCGCCGAGGTCGCGCGCGATCCCCCCGAGGGGAAGGAAGAGGCGTCGGGCTCCCCGACGATGAGCCGCTTGCCCGTGAGCTGCATGATGACGCGGTCGCCGTCGGGCTCGATGAAACTGTCGTGCTTTTCGGCGGTGAGGTTGGTGAGGGGCTGGAACCAGTGCGTGTAGTGGGTGGCCCCCTTGGAGACGGCCCAATCCTTCATGGCGTTGGCGACGGCCCCCGCGATGGAGGTATCCAGCGGCTTGCCCTCATCCACCGTCTCGCGGAGGGAACGGTAGACCTCCTTGGGCAGCGAATTCTTCATGACGCCGTCGTGAAAGACGTTTGATGCAAAGATCTCGGGAACGTTCATATGGCTCTCCTTTCTCTCGGTTTGGGATCTCCCCGCTCACCACGGTAAATATTATAGGAAAAACGCGGGACAAAGTCAAATGTTTGGAGGAACATTTGCGCATGTGCAAAGAAGATCCGCCTCACTCCAAAAAATCCTCCCGCCTGAGCCCCGCACGGAGCTTCTCGAGCGCCTTCTTTTCGATGCGGGAGACGTAGGAACGGGAGATCTTGAGCTTGGCGGCGACCTCGCGCTGGGCAAGGGGGATGCCCCCGTCGAGGGCATAGCGCATGCACACGATCTCACACTCCCGCTCGCTCAAAATGCTCTTTACGGCCGCGAGAAATTTCTCCTGCATGAGCTTCTTCTCCACGCCCGCAAACACCTTCTCCTCCCGCTCGAAGAGCAGGTCCATGAGGGTCAGCTCATTGCCGTCTTTGTCCGTTCCGACGGGGTCGCTTAAAGACATGGTACCCTTGTATTTCTTCCCCGCGCGGATGAGCATGAGGATCTCGTTCTCGATACAGCGGGCCGTGTAGGTGGCGAGCCGCGTGCCGTGCCCGAGCTCATACGTCTTGATCGCCTTGATGAGCCCGATGGAACCCACCGAGAGCATGTCGTCCGTCTCGGCCGCGCCCGCATACTTCTTGGCGATGTGGGCGACGAGGCGCATGTTGTGCCTGACGAGGATATCCCGCGCCTCGGTGTCCCCCTCCTTGGCGAGTTTGAGATACTTCTCCTCGTCCTCCTTGGAGAGCGGCTTGGGGTAGGAGCTCCCGTCCGAGACCGCCCCCGTGAAAAAGAACAGCCGCGCAAACAGCGCATACAGATATTGCAGCATAGATCACCTCTCATGCCATTCTATGCAGGGGGGGAGCGTCCTATGATGCGCGGGCGGGCAAAATGTCCCCTCTCCCCTTCCGTGGGATTTTTTTCTCCTCCGTGGGCTACGTCCTGCCCGTCCGCTCTTCCCGGCCCCCGCGTAGCCAAAAAAAGAAGGGCGCAAAAAAACGCCCTGCACGGCTTGCAGAGCGCTTTGTTTCGGACATGGTATGGGGATATGACGTCTTCAGCGTCAGTTCTTCTTCTCTTTGAGTTGGATATGCACCTCGTCGAGCTGTTTCTTTTCGACGGGCGAGGGGGCGTTCATCATGAGGTCGCGCGCCTTGGCGTTCATGGGGAAGGCGATGACTTCGCGGATGTTGGTCGTGTCGGCGATGAGCATGACCATGCGGTCCACCCCGGGGGCCACGCCCGCGTGCGGAGGCGCACCGTATTCAAAGGCATGATACAGGGCAGGGAACTTCGCCCGCACCTCTTCCTCCCCGATGCCCACGAGCGAGAAGGCTTTGAGCATGATGGCGGGGTCGTGGTTGCGGACGGCGCCCGAGGAGAGCTCGACGCCGTTGCAGACGATGTCGTATTGGTAGGCGAGGATCTCGAGCGGGTCCTTGGTCTCGAGGGCTTCGAGCCCGCCCTGCGGCATGGAGAAGGGATTGTGGCAGAATTCCAGCTCCCCGCTCTCCTCCCCGATCTCGTACATGGGGAAGTCCACGATCCAGCAGAAGCGGTAGACGTTCTTTTCGAGCAGATCCAGCCCCGTGCCGAGCATGGTCCTGAGGATGCCCGCGCGCTTTTGCACGTCGCGCAGTTTGCTCTCGGCGACGAGGGCGACAAAGGCATTTTTCTCTGCCCCGAGCGCGCTCTTCCACGCCCCGATGTTTGCGGCGACGAACTTTGCCATCCCGCCCGCGGCAGCGCCGTTCTCGTCGAGCTTGAACCAATACATGGTCCCGCCCTCCGTCTTGACCTTGAAGTCCTCGGCCGTCTTGTCGATCCACTTTCTCGGGACGTTCACATCCCGCGCGCAGACGGCCTTGACGTGTTTGAGCATGACGGGGTCGAAGCCGCAGCCTGCGCAGAGGTCGGTGACATCTTTGATGACGAGGGGGTTGCGAAGGTCGGGCTTATCCGTGCCGTAATCTTCGAGCGCGGTGAGGTAAGGGACGCGTTTGAAGGGGGGCATGTCTGCGTTCCAGCCCGAGTATTTGGCAAAGACGGGCGGCAGCACCCGCTCCAAAACGGCGAACACGTCCTCCTGCGTCGCAAAGGCCATCTCGATGTCGAGCTGGTAGAATTCGCCGGGGGAACGGTCTGCGCGGGCGTCCTCGTCGCGGAAACAGGGCGCGATCTGGAAGTATTTATCGAAGCCCGAACACATCAAGAGCTGTTTATATTGCTGGGGGGCCTGCGGGAGCGCGTAGAACTCCCCGGGATAGATGCGGCTGGGGACGATGTAATCCCGCGCTCCTTCGGGGGAAGAGGACGTGAGGATGGGCGTGGAGATCTCATAGAAGCCCTCGTCGGTCATGAGGCGGCGAAGGTCGGCGACGATCTTGGAGCGCAGCACGATCTTGTCGCGGACGGCGGGGTTGCGCAGGTCTAAAAAGCGGTAGCGGAGGCGCGCGTCCTCGCCCGCTTCCACGGAGTGGGAGATCTCGAAGGGCAGGGCCTGCGTGGTGCGGCGGCCCAAGACTTCCACCCTCTCGGGGACCACTTCGATCTTGCCCGTGGGGAGCTTGTCGTTGGGTGCCGAGCGGAGGACGACGGTCCCCTCCACGCAGACGGTGGACTCGGTGGGGATGTCGCGGAAGGCGGAGAGCATGGGCTCTCCGGAGCAGACGACCTGCGTGGTGCCATAGAAATCGCGGAGGACGGCAAAGAGCAGGCCGCCCTTGTCGCGCTTGCTGTCGAGCCAGCCGGAGAGCTTCACCTTTTGGCCGACATGCTCCTCGCGGAGCTCGTTACAATTGTGGGTCCGAAAATACATAAATTGCCTCGTGAGACATTTTTTCTCTTATTGTAAACTTTCCCGCGGCGAATGTCAAGAAAATGCACCCCCGCGTTTTGAAAAAGTCGCCCCCCCGCGGAGGAGACGAGGCCGCTTACTCCGAAAAGATCACCTTTGCCCGCTTCAGATCCTCGTTCAAAAGGTCCACCCTGACCTTCTCCCACGCCCCCTTGGATCCTGCGAAAAGCACCGTCTTCAAATGCGTGCAGCCGAGGAACGCGCTCCACCCGATCTCGGACACGGTGGCAGGCAACGTGATGCTCTCGAGCCCGCTGCACCCCCAGAACGCCCATCCCCGCACGGCAGTCACCGTGGACGGGAGCACGACGCGCCTGAGCGCGGTGCAGTTGGAAAAGGCGTCCTCGCCGATCTCCCGCACTCCCTCGGGGACGGCGACCTCCGTCTCTTCGCCGACGAATTTCTTTAAGACGCCGCTTTCGATCTGAAAGCTCCCGGGGGGCGAAGGCGGGGGCACATCCTGCCCGTGTTCGGCCTCGGCGCTCTTTTTGCCGCTCCCCTTTGCCACCCGTTTTTTGGGCGGAGCGGAGGGGGCTTCTTCGGACATGCCCCCCCTCTCTTTCGTCTTCCCGTGCTCCGTCCCATCCGCAGCGGGCCTTTTATGGGCGGGTGCGAAAGCGGGCTCCGAGGGGAGCTCTGCCTCGCGGTAGAGGTCGGGGTAGAGAAATTTATTGGCGAGATCGGCCACGTCCTCGGGGGTCGTGCAGTAGTGCACGGTCCCGAAAAAGCGCTTCAAAAAGTGCTGGATGGAGCGCGGGGCGGGCTTGTCGACGTCCGACGGCGGGCGGTATTCGATGCGGATCTTCTCCTCCCGCGGAAAGTGCTTTTCAAAATAGTAGAGCTCTCCCTCGCCGCTGTCCACGGTCTCGTCCTCGCGGTGGATGGCGTCGCACTTCAAGCTCCGCGAGTTGGGCGTGGAGACGAAGACGATGCCGCGGCTGTTGTCCATGGCAAGTTTGAGGCGGTTCCAATAGTTTATGCCGCCCGACCCCCGCCCGTGCGGGAGATCCCGGTAGGAGACAAAGCAGGTGAGCTCCTGCCCCTCGAGTTCGCGGCGGAGGATCTCCACCTCGGCGCGGTCGGCGCTCTTGTAGGCGATGAAGAGATCGTACTCCGCGAGCGGGTCGAAATATTTCCCCTCCTGGATGGCCGTCATGTATTTGGTATGCGTCCCGCGGTCGAACACGCCCTCGGCGAAGGCCCTGTCTACGAGCGAGAGGAGGGCCCCCTCCATGCGGGGCTCCAAGGGCTCCACGAGGTAATCGAGCATGGCGCACACGGCGTCGCTCCCGCAGGCTCTGACGTCCAACGTGTCCAAAAAGCGGTTCACGACGAGGGAGTTGTTCTCCGAGACGAGCACATAAAAGTTCGCGAGCACGTCGTCGGGCACGAGTTCGAGGAGCAGGCGGGCATAGTCCACCACGATATCCTCGTCGATGTCCGGGGCATGGGTGACCTCGAAGAGCTTTTGGCGGCGGGATCTCACCTGCCCGAGAAACCGCCTCTGCGCCGCGGCGATCTCGCCGAGCACTTCGTCGAGCCGCTCCCCGCATGCCGCGATCTCCCTGAGCACGGCGTCCAATTTCCTGTCGAATTCTTTGGCCCACTTGCGGCCGTCGTCGGTGTATTCCCCGAACGTGAGCGTCGCCCCGCACGGGCAGTCATACCCCCACACCCCCGCGATTTTCATGGGCGTAAGGTCCTTCGGCGAGATCTTTCTGCCGCAGTAGTTGCATTCCAAAATGCGCGTTTTGAGAGGGCTACTCTCAGACATGGGTGCCACCGATGAGGCGAAGAGGTAGTCCCGCACCTCGTCTTTGAGCATTTCCTTCTCCTCGCCCTCGGCGCCAGAACTCTCTGCAACGTAGTCCGCGACGGCAAGGTTTCCCGTATCCAAAAGCCCCTTCCAATAGTCGGCCGCCGCCCTCTGCACTTCGCCGAGGAGCAGCAAAAAAGCCTGCCGCGTCTCATCGCGGTAATAGGTGAGCTCGACCTCGCGGAGGAGCGTCTTCGCCCAAGCCTCCACGGAGATCTCCTCCGCGCCGGCCATGGCGTCCTTGGCAACGTCGCGCGCCCTGCGGGGAAAGAGGGGCCTGCGCTTTTCCTTGTGCGCGAACATCGCCACCGTCTCGAGGAGCATGGGCCCTTCGGGGGACGCGGCATACTCCTCCACGGCCACGCGGATGCGCCGTGCATAGGGGTCGTCTTTGATGGGGTCGGCGGCACGCGAAACGAGGTCATACGCGATCTTCCCGAGTACGCCCCCGTCCACCGCGCGCAACGCGGCCTTTAATTCGTTCAAACTATCTTTGCGGACCATGCGAAACCTTACTCCAAGGCGATTTCATGGAAATTATACCACATCCCGCGGCATTTAGCAATGCTTGGCGCATAATTTTGCGATCTTTTTGCATGAAAAAACCCCGCCGCGGGGGTCTTGGCGCCGTGTTTAAGCCCTGTCCGCGCATTTTTTCCGGTTCATCGGACGATGACGAGCTTTTTCTTGGCGCGCGTGATGGCCGTATACAGCCACGAGGCGCCGTCTTCGAACAGCCTGCTCTCGTCGAACACGGCGACGTAGTCATACTCCGAGCCCTGCGCCTTGTGACAGGTGACGGCGTAGGCAAACTCGAAGCGGCAGACCGTATCCTCCCGCTTGACTTTGAGCCGCCGCAATACCCCGAAATTTTGCTCGTGCACGAGCGTGCCGTTCTCCAAGAGGCAGGCCTTGTCGCCGTATTCATGAAAATACCGCCCCTCGGTGAAGATGCCCGCGTCGAAGGGGAGATCCTTCACCGCCTCCTCGAGAAAATCGGGGACGAAGTCGAGCTGGCCCAGCCCGTCCTCCTGCTCGCGCACGTTGTAGCAGTTGCCGATGATACCGTTGACGAGGTGGAAATCCCCCTCTTCGTCGAGGGGCTTCGACCAATCGTTGAGGGTGCAGATGAGCTTCTCGCCGTCGACGGGCAGTTTGGCCTCGGGGGGGATTCCCCGCAGGATACGGGCCTCGCGGTTGATGCGGTTGCGCGTTCTGTTCGTGCCCACGATGACGATGTCCGCCTCCAATAAGAGCCGCCTTCTCGCCTCGGGGCTGAGGCGCCGCTCGGAGACGACGACGGCGTTTTCCCCATACCGCCCATAGGAGAGCACACCCCCGCCGCGCACGATCCCGGCCATCTGCACGATGGGGTTGCCGAGCTCCTGCCTGACGATTTCCGTGAGGGTGATCGCGGGCATGGATAGGATGGAATTGGTCCCGCCCACGGGAGGGAGCTGTGCCGGGTCGCCGCAGAGAAGGCATTTTATCTTGAAGGAGAGAAGGTCCCGCAAAAGGTCGTCGGAGACCATGGAGGTCTCGTCTACCACGATGAGCCTGAGTTCTTTGGGCAGGCTCTCCCGCCGCACGAACCGCAAAAAACGCTCGGAGATGACCTCGCCGTCCTCGTTGACCTCGATGTCCTCTTCGCGGATGTAGATGAGGCTGTGCAGGGTGGACGCGGGCGTCCCGCCGCGGATGAGCACGGAGGCCGCCTTCCCCGTCGGCGCCACAAAGGCCGCGCTCTCCCCCGGAACGAGCCCCAACGCGCGCACGACGTAGTCCACGAGAAAGGTCTTCCCCGTCCCCGCATAGCCGCAGAGGACGAAGATCTGCGTATTCAGATTGAAAAACCACTCCGTGATGAACTCCACCGCATCGGCTTGGTCCGCCGTGAGCGTCACCTCGGGCACCAACGATTTTTTCTCCATGCCTCCATTATAGCATAGTCGCGGAAAGATTGCAAACTTTTGTTCAAACCTTTTGCAAATTTTTTGCTCGGAAAATAGAAAAAGGGCGGAGGAGGGATCTCGGCTCCCCTGCCCTTGCAAGGATAAATTCGGCCTGTCTTTTTGGCGATGCGCCCCGCCGCTTTACGGGACTTTCCGCGCTGTTTTTTTCCTACACGCTCCCCCTTTTTCTCAGCCCATGCGGAACTCGGCGAGCAGCGTTCTCCCGAGGAAATTCTCGTCGATATAGATGACACCGCCCTCGAAGCGATAGGTGCGGGAGAGCGTTTCCGAGCCTCTCTTCGCGGACATGGTTATCTCCTCCGCGGTCTCATCCACCGTATACGTCCCCGCCCACTCGTCGAAGGAGCCGTCTTTACTATGGTATGAGAGGGTGAAACTGCCGTCGTATTCGAGCTCGAGGGAGAGGGTGTAGCCCTCTAAGGTCTCCCCGCCGAAACGGACCTCCTCGCAGGTATAGACCCCGGCATGCGGGCGTGAAAGTTCGGAGAGCGTGCTCATTTTCTGAACGTCACACCCCGCCATCGAGCACACGGAAAAGAGAAGGCCGAGCGTCAGGAACAGTTTCCACATGCAGGCAGTTTCCGCAACCCGCCCCCAAACTATGCAACGACCAAGTATCGTGTGAACGAACCTTGGCGCCCCTGTAAGGGTGGCGAACGTTTCCCACCACCGCGGACTGTGTGTGAACGAAACAGGCATTTCAATCACGTCACCCTGAACGTAGTTGAAGGGTCACCGCAGCCTTAATAATAAGGTGATGCTTCGACTAACGCTACTTCGCCTACGGCTCGTGTCGCGCTTAGAATACCAATAGAAGCCTCGCGCGGTCGACTACGCTCAACATGACGTATTTGGAACGCATGGTCTGTTCATCAAACAGTCGGACTTCGTTCTTCGGGATCCTTCGGGGACAGCCGCATCGGACTTCGTGTCATCATGACGGCTCAGGATGACGCGCTTACCACCACGATAATGCGGTGATGTTTCGACGGGGCTCAACATGACGTAATAGAACGCTTGGCCTGCCGCCTAAGCCCAACGCGAGAGCGTCATTCTGAGCCAGCAAAGCATGAGTTTCACCGAACTGCTCATCCGCGAAGAATCTTGCTACGACCAAGTTTTGTGTGAACGATAATCGGACTTCGTTCTTCGGGATCCTTCGGAGACAGCCGCGCAGGACTTCGTATTGCCATTACGGCTCAGGATGACGCGCTTACCACAACACGGACTTCGTTTGAGCGCTCCCTTGCCTTCCCTTTTGGGGAAGGTGCCCCGTAAGGGGCGGATGAGGAGGAGAAACCCTTTCGGCGCACAAGGGCAGTGCGCCACTTTCCCTTACAGGGACAGCAAGGGGTCCGCCGCCTCCCCCATACGGGACACCTCATCCCCCACGGAGCCTTTCCCCCGATAAATTCCATTAAAATCAAGTGAAAGTTGTAGCATTTGGCGGCATGAGGTGTTATAATAGAGAGGTAAGGAGGAACCCATGCAAAACAGATCTCTTCACGCTTTTTTGGAATATCTCCCCGCCGCCGTGACTGCGCTCCTCTCGGTCATCACGCTCATTCTCTACGTCACCGTCATCCCCGAGCAGACGTTGAGCGGCTATCTTGCGATCTGCTTCATCCCCCTCGTCCCGCTCGCGCTGATCTTTTGCAACCGTAAATTCAGCTTGGGGCTCCCGCGCTACCTCATCATCCTGATCTGTCTGCACTTCGTCCTCGCAGTCGACGCGGGCACCGTCATCGGGCTCTACGGACAGCTGCCGTGGTGGGACCTCATGCTCCACGGGTTCTTCGGCTTTTGGGGGTGCGCGATCTTCTACTATCTCTACTTCCGCGTTGAAAAACAGTCTCCCAAGCCCCTCCATTTGGTGATGTTCGTGCTCCTGACCATCTCGCTCGGCGCCATCTGGGAGATGTATGAGTTCGTCGCGAGCTTTATTTTCCACAGCGATATGCAGTGCGTGGAGGAAGCCTTGGCACAGGGCATCTCCCCGCTCACCGATACCATGACCGACATGATGATCGCTGTCGTCGGCGCCATCCTCTTCTACGCGGTGCCGCTCATCCAAAAACTCTTTGCCTCCAAGCGAAAAACCCACGGCGACGAAGACCCCTCTTAAAACCCTTCCTAAAAATTTTTCTTACACGCTCTGCCGCCTTCTTTTTTCTTACACGCTCTGCCGCCCCTTTGACGGCAGATTTTTTTGGAAAATTTCTTAAAACCGACACTTTTCGGGATTTATGTTGTGGTCTTTCCCGCCCGCATCCTTTATAATGAAGACATCAAAGACGGAGGCATAGGCGGCAATGAACGCGATAGAAATACGGGGCCTTACCAAGAGTTTTCGCGGGATGTACGCGCTCGACGGGCTAACCATGTCCGTGCCCGAGGGTTCGATCTACGGTTTTATCGGCGAAAACGGCAGCGGAAAATCCACGACGGAAAAATGCATCTGCGGGCACCTCGTCCCCGACAAGGGGAGCATCTCCCTCTTCGGGAGGCCGTATACCGACGCGGGCGTCCGCGCAAAAGTGGGGGCGCTCATTGAAAACACGGGCTGTTTCCCCTCGTCGAGCGTCTACTCCAACCTCATGATGCAGGCGATCAATTTGGGCCTCCGTGACAGAAACGGCGAGATCCAACGCGTTTTGAAGATCGTCCGCATGGAGGACAACGCGCGCCTGACCTTCAAAAAGTGCTCGCTCGGCATGAAACAGCGCATCGGCATCGCCATGGCCCTCCTCGGCGACCCCGCCCTTCTCATTTTAGACGAGCCCATCAACGGGCTGGATACCGACGGCATGCGGCTCATGCGGGAGATCCTCGTGGACATCACCAAGAATTACGGGTGCACCGTGCTCATCTCCTCGCACATCTTGGGGGAGCTTGAAAAGATCGCCACGCACTACGGCGTCATCCGTCAGGGCAGGATGATAAAAGAGATCGCCGCCTCGGAAATGGACAGCCGCGCGCGGGTCTACGTCTCCCTGAAAACACAGAATTTACAGGCCGCCTACGAGCTCCTGCGGCAGGACGGGTGCAATGTAAAATTTGAGGAAGACGAGCTCCGCGTCTATGATGTTGCGGACATGGGTACCCTCTCCGCTGTCCTCTTGCAAAACGGCATCGCCCCGCGCGAGCTCAAAAAACACAGGATCGGGCTGGAAGAATACTACGTCTCTCTCATGAGCGGAAAGGAGGCTGTGTGATATGCAAAACGCGAAACCGTTGCGGTTCGAAAGGCCGAACTTCTTCCAAAGGTTAAAAGGCATGCTCGGCGTGGACTTCTACCGCCTCTTCCATACCCCCCTCTTCTACATCTTCATCCTCATCGCGGCGCTCATTCCCGCGCTCGTCTCCATGGGTGCAATGGGCGAGGGGGAGACGGCGGGGATGTTCACGAATGCCTGGCAGAGAGTAGCGGCCGACAGCCCGCTGTATATCGTCCGCGACATGGGCGAATACGCCAACATGAACATGGTCTTCATCTTCGACGGCATCATGGTGTCCATCTTCATCGGGCACGACTACACGAGCGGGTATGTCAAACAGCTCTTCACCACCCACGCCAAAAAAGAGGACTACATGATATCGAAGACGCTCGTCTCCGCGTTCTCCATGGTGTGCATGTGCCTCACCTATCTCTTCGGAGGCGTGATCGCGGGGGCATGTACGGGGCTTCCGTTTACGGTGCGTGCGGGCTCCCTGCTTTGTGCGATCCTCGGCAAGATGATCATGAGCCTCGGCTGGGCGAGCCTCTACACCTTCATCAACGTCCTCTTCCGCAGGAAGTTCGGCATCTCCATCGCCCTCTGCTTCGTGCTCGGGACGGGCATCCCCGTCATGGGAGCGGCGGCCCTTCTCGGGAATACGGCGGCGCTCAACATCTTCCTTTATGGCTCTTCGGTGCAGGCATGTCTGAGTTCAGACGCCATATCCGTCCTCGTCTGCCTCATGAATTCCATTGTGTGGGCGGTCGTCTACAACGTCCTCGGCGCGGCGGTCTTATATCGTCGCGATGTGTATTGAGGTGGAGCATGAATGCGATCGAAATCAGAAATTTGACCAAGACCTTCGGCGACAAGTACGCAGTAAACGGGCTAACCATGTCCGTGCCCGGGGGCTCGATCTACGGTTTTATCGGCGAAAACGGCAGCGGAAAATCCACGACGGAAAAACTCATCTGCGGGCTCATGCAGCCGAGCGGCGGCGAGATCAGACTTTGGGGCAAGGATCATCGGGATCAGAGCGTCCGCTCGCAGATCGGCGTCCTCATCGAAGCCCCGGGCTGCTTTCCGAACTACACCGTCTGGAACAACATGAAATTGCAGGCCGCCAACCTTGGGATCAAGAACGAGGACAAGGAGATACGGCGGGTTTTGCATCTCGTGCGCATGGACGGCGCGGCGTCGAACAAGTTCAAAAACTGCTCGCTCGGCATGAAACAGCGCATCGGCATTGCCTTCGCCCTCTTGGGAAGCCCCAAGCTCCTCGTGCTCGACGAGCCCATCAACGGCCTCGACGCCGACGGGATGCGCATCATGCGGGAAATTCTTTTGGGCCTCTCCCGCCGCGGCACGACGGTGCTCATCTCCTCGCACATCTTGGGGGAGCTTGAAAAGATCGCCACGCACTACGGCATCATCCGCGGGGGCAGGATGCTCAAAGAGATGACCGCCGAAGAGCTGAATGCAAACTGCCCGACCTACGTTGCCCTCAGAGCGGACGACATGGAGGGGGCGCAGAGCAGCTTGGAGCGGGCGTTCGGGCGGGTGGATACGGACGGGGCGACGGGTGAGATCCGCGTCTATGGCGGCGCCTGCGCAGAGGAAGTTGCGAGCTTTTTATATGGCCGCCACGGCATTGCCGTAAGCGAGATCCGTACGGCGAAGATAAGCCTCGAAGAATACTACGCGGGCCTTATGCAGGAGGATAGAAAATGAACACGGACATGACCGACTTTGGAAAGCGCCTCAAAACCATGCTCAGGGTGGACGCGCGCAGAATGTTCACGATGCCGACGGTGTGGATCATGCTCGCAGTCAGTCTCGCGCTTCCCATTTTGATTTTAGTTATGACATCTTTTGTGGGGGGCATGTCTGCGGTCGACCCTCAGACGGGCGTCGAAACAACAATGGAGACCTTTACGAATGTCTGGCAGGCGATCGGCTCGGCGGGCGGAAATGCCATGAGCATGGACCTCACGAGTATGTGCAATATCAACCTTTTGTACTTTCTCGTGGCGATCTTCGTGTGTCTCTTCGTGGGCGAGGAATTCAAGAGCGGCTATGTCAAGAATCTCTTCACCGTGCGCGCCAGAAAGAGCGACTACGTCCTCTCCAAGACGATCGTGATGTTTATAGCGTCTGCGGGAATGTTCGTTCTCTATTTCGTGGGCGCGATGATCGGCGGTGGGATCGCAGGGCTCTCCTTCGACCTCGCGGAGGCGGGCGCGACGGCGGGCAGCATCATCCTCTGCATGCTAAGTAAAATTTTTCTCACCCTTGTCTTTGTGTCGATTGCCCTGACGCTCTCTGCGGTGGGCAAGCAACGGCTGTGGCTCTCCATTCTCGGCTCTCTTGCCGCGGGCATGCTGCTCTTCACCATGATCCCCATGATGACGCCGCTGAGCTCGGGCGCGTTCAATGTCCTACTCTGTGCCGTCGGCGGTCCCCTGTTTGCCGCAGGTCTTGGCGCAGTCAGTAATATCATACTCAACAAGACAAATTTGATATGACCGTCTTTGCCGTCCTTTGCTCTATTCAGTTCTTTACCGTCCCCGTTCTTAACCGTCCCCGTCCTTTGCTCCTTCTGCGCAACCATTCCAATGAAAAACCGCACATCCGTGCGGCTTTTTTACTTCAAATCGGCCCGAAAAGGGATCTTTCACCGGGGCAGTTCAGAGCTTCCCACCATTTTGCGGGGTATATCATCTGCTCAGCATTTTTCCTGATAGGCCACGTTGACCGGCTTTCCCGTTATACCCCTGTTCACCTCCACCGCCCTTGGTGTTGACATTCCTTCCACCACGTCCTGCAACACCGGGTATCCCGCCATTGGATTCTTGTACCGACACTCCTTCAGCCGAGATGGTATATGTCCCCCCCTTCTTTGAAATCATGCCTTTTAATAATGCTTCGGTTTGGGCGGCATAGCATGAACCGCCGTTCCCGCCATTGCCAGCATCTCCTCCGGATGCTCCTCTTTGTATTGCTACCCAATCATCATTAGGGCCATTCCCGCCATTTCCGCCGTTACCGCCGTTGCCGCCATGGCCACAACTTCCCGGTTGAAAAGCTACCGTTCCTCCGGAGATCACAATATTATTTGAAGCCGGCATTTCCACGGCGCTACCACCGCGCCCACCGTCACCGCCGTTGCCGCCGTTGCCACCGTTACCGCCGTTACCTGCCCAACGATAATGTTCCCAACTTAGTCCTACCCAATACTGTTGGCCGCCAGAGCCATTGCCTCCGGCGCCACCGTTGCCGCCATTACCGCCGTTACCGCCTCGGCCCCCAATAAACATTACTTTTCCCGAATTGATTTGTAAATTCGTAACAATTGCTGCATTTCCACCACTTGTACCGTTTGTACCATTTGTACCGTCTTGCCCCCTTTTACCTGCCCGTGAAGCTCTATCATCATCTCTTCCGCTTCCCCATGCTCCTCCGCCTCCGTCTTCTCCGTTGATGCCATCAATACCGTTAACACCATCACCGCCTTTGATCGTCATACTGTTTGTACCGTAACCGTTTATCGTGACATTTTTCGCCCAAAAGGCATCACCGCCGGCCGCATAAGAAGTACCTTCACTGCCTGAAATTGTAACAGTTGCCCCATCTTCCAAAGTAATTTCCATGTCACTTCCGTTTATGGCCGCAATATGTTCCGAGTTCGCAGTTATCTTCACCATCCCCGCAAATAAAACATACGCCTTGCTTACATTGGTAAGGTCAATGGGAGTATTCGAATTTGAGCACGAAAAATTCTCCAATTCAAGGTGTGCTTCGGAGCCTGAGGCTGCGGCAATATGCATCTGATATGTTACTGCCGTGCTCCCGACTAAGGTGTAGGTCAAAGTACTCGCCGGCAAGGTGAAAAGAGACACGGTTTCTTTTCCCGTTAAAGCATAGCGCACCTTGTCAAGCGCGGGAAACGCCTCCTTCCAAATGCTCTCCTTGATTGTTCGGATGCCCGCGATCGTGATGCTGTCTATCTTCGCCCTGTCGGTTGCATCATTGAGAACAGATGCAATGTAGCTCATGTTATTCACATTGAATTCACGGAAAGAATAATTCTTAGCACTTCCGAGCGATACTTTTTCGAGCGTTCGCATCTCGCTCATGAGCTCATAGATCAATCTTGCATCACGGAGCTGTGCATAGTTGGAAACTCTCTCCCGCTGTGCGGGCGAGAGTGCGCGGTAGGCCTCTTCCGCTTCCTCGATCTTGGAAAGACTGGCGTCAGTCACAGTGCCGAGATTTTTGATGAGTTCTTCTACCTCACACACGGCAAGCGTCTCGCGCGCGGCAATAAGAACATTGTGGTTGGAGACCTGTTTCTTTTGCGTCCCCGTGAGCGAATCGTATGCTTTCTCCGCTTCTTCAAGTGCTGCTCTGTCCGAAAGCGTCACCTCACCGAGTGCATCTATTTTTTGCATTACGTCATACACAGCGCGTGCATCCGTAAGAACGCTTCTGTTACCGACGCGCATCCTCTGCGAGCCCGTCAGCACTTCGAACAGACTCTCGGCATCTCCGATCGCCGTCCCGCTCCCGAGCCCTACCGTGCCGATCTCCGCGATCTTTGCCACGACGTCGTATATCTGTCTCGCTTCCAAGAGAAGCATCGCATTTGTCACGCGCTCCCGTTGCCCCTCCGTCAGAGCCGCATATAACCGCTCGGCAGAAGAGATGGCGGAAAGACTGTCAGGCAAAATCGTTTGTATCCCCAAAATGGCAGTAATAACGTCATAGACACGCCGTGCCGCCAAAAGATCTGCATAGTTGTTTACACGGGAACGAAGCAGATCCGAAAGCGCCTCATACGATAATTCCGCCTGCTCGATAGCAGGGCCGCTGCTCTCGGTTACGGTACCGATATCGCGGATGGCTTTGACTGTGACAAGCACGCTGTATTCATCTTTCGCTGCCTGCAGACGAGCAGAATTGGAGACCTTATTCTGTTGAGAAGGCGTAAGCTTTTTGTAAGCGGATTCCGCACGCTCGATATCCCCGCCACTTTGCACCGTGACATTCCCGATACTCTCGATCAGCCCCATGACATTGAACACAGCCCGTGCATCCGTCAAAGCGGTGTAATTCCCCACCTGTGCACGGCAATGCTCGCTAAGACGGCCATAAGCAATTTCAGCGCTTTCGATGGCCTGTCCGCTCTCCAAAGTCACCGTCCCGATCTTCTCGATCTGACGGACGACCTCATACACAGCACGTGCATCGGCAAGTTCGCCGGCATTACTCACGCGAGCCTTTTCCTCGGCTGTCAGTGCGGCATACAACGCTTCCGCTTTTTCGATAACGGAAAGGCTCCCGGGGGTAATATTCCCGATTTTCCCAATAAAATAGACTACCTCTTCCACCTTGTCACGGGTATATGTACGAACGGAGAGCCCCGCCTGCGAAAGTTCGCCCAAAAGATCCTCCTGCGTAGACGGGACATAGATCACGGCGCCCCCGGGAAGTTCTCCGAATGCATCGGAAACGATCTCGCAATCCTCTCCCTTGTCAATGTAGATTTCCCTTAGTTCGGTACAACCGCCAAAGGCATTTGTACCGATATACGTCACTCCACCCAAGACAACGCGTTTGAGCGATGAGCAGTTCTCAAAGGCGCCCGCCCCGATACTGAGCGATCGGACAGTGGGACCCTCTGTTTTCGCAAGCGGTGTGTTTCCCGCCGCCAACGCTTCCCCAAACATCACGGTTTGGAGGCTTGAGCAATTACGAAATGCCCCTTCCCCTACTTCAAGCACGTTGCTGAACGCCTTCACCGCCGCCAAACGAGCACTCCCTTCGAACGCATCTTTACCGATCGATCTGACCGATGCCGCCATGGTGACCGCTTGTACGGCCGATCCGCGTAGCGCCCCCTCCCCGACTGCGACGACGGGAAGGTCTCCGCACGTATCCACTTTGAGTTCGTCATGCGGAAAAACGCGGAAGATGAAGCCTGTGCCGCTCAATGTCGCCTCTTTGTTCGACATGCTGTAGCTGAGCGGATGTGTGGCATCCCAACAGCCGTAAATCGCTACGGCAAGTAGGGCAATAACACCGACTCCGACGCCGACTTTGGTCAAAATCCTCTTCGTCCTGGTCTTTTGCAAGTAGTATTGCCTGTTCGGGCGGGATGACTTATACGCAGCGTTCTCCTTGTTTTGCTGATCGCGTGCAACACATCGGTAATGCTCGAGCGCCTCCGTGTCCCCCTTCTCCCGCGCATTCTCAACGGCAAACCGATATTCATCAGATCGGTCGACGGGTTTCTTGGCACAGACGAGATCGTAATCGTCGAAGGCTCTGTAGCTACACAACAGAAGTCCCCAATATGCCTCGTGGCAAGAATTGTCGAGAGGAGTCTCGGTCCCGACGATTTCGCGGAAGAACCGTTTCGCACGCCCGAATTTCTTCAGCCTGATTGCATTATAACCCTTTTCCAGCAGATCTTCCGCGCTGTTTGAGGCGTTTCTGATCGTCTGTCTGGCCACCTTTCTGAGTTTGCCGAGCCAATCATCGCTTCCTGCTTTCACGTCGATTTCCTGCACGGTTCCCAGCTGACGATCCAGCAAGCATACGAACTCATTGTTCGCGGGCAGTACAGGTTTGATCCTTTTTCTCCCGTCCTCCCTTTGCAAATAGGCAAACCTCTTCCACTCGTTTTTCACCCAGTCAGAATTGATATTCTCGGCAGATGAACCAAAGACGAACATCTGCTTCGCACTTTTGAGAGCGGCATAAATGTTGATATCCCAGCTCTCAGCATTCCCCTCTAAACATTCATCGGCATAGAAGACGCGGAATTTCCGTTTTGTCAGATCCTCATATGCCCTTCTCGCCCACTGCGCCTCTTCTGTTAAGCCTTTCCCGTCAGGACGATTCTTCTTGTAACACAGGAAGACGTCATACTTTTGGACATGCCGATAACCGCTGTTGACCAAAACGCGCTTGTTTTCGATTTTTCTGACAATCTGCCGCATGGATTCGTTCATGTGCGAGTAATACTCGCTCTCAGTGAGCGGCGCGGTGTCCGGATCGAGAAAGGTGGCGGTATACTGCGGTCTGCCCCGTACGATCGATCCTGTGGCAAGGTAAATTATCTTATATTGGGCTAAAAGTGCACAAAAATTTGCCTCGGCATTGTCGGGCGATCGCTCCAGGACCGACCTGCACTTTTCCAAAGCCTCTCCGAACTCATAGTCGCAACGCAATTCGTTCGCAATGTTCAAATCGTCGATATCCCTGTCCTCGAGTTGCGCACCGCCGACTTCGAACTCCGCCCCGCAATGTAGGCATTCGTATATGCCCTCTTTGTATTCCAGCTTTCCGCCGCAAACTGTGCATATTCTCTCTCTCATATCTTCCTCCTCTGTGTTCTTTCTCTCAACGAAGGTCTTCGCATGTTTTTTATAACACATTTCAGCAAAATGCAAACACATGCAAAAAACAATTTATAACAAAAGAGATGCGACCCGTCTGTGCATTACCAATGCAACAAACAGCCGCATCTCCCTCAGAGTTTTCCCGCTTCGCGGAGAGCGTGCTCCAAGATGTCTGCAGAGTCGAAGACGAGCTCGGGGCAGGGGCGCTTTTTGTAATACTCCGCCGTCCTCGCTTCGGCCTCGGGGGAGGCGTCGTGCTTCACCCCCGCACCCGTCAAAAGTTCGCCGCAGACAAAGCTCCCGTTGCGTTCGCGAAAGGCGTTCGCATGCTGCCGGACGCGCGCATAGATCGCACTTTTTCCCTCTTCGGGGAAGAGCAAGCCGTAGAGCACGGCCGCACCCGAAACGGCGCCGCACACGCTTCTGAGCCTACCCATGCCCGCACCGAGGCCTATGGAAACGCGCGAGAGAAGGTCTTCGTCCGCCCCCGTCAGATCTGCAAACGCGCCGACGACCGCCTGTGCGCAGTTCGCGCCCTGCAAAAACAGCTCCCTTGCCCGTTCCGCTCTCGTCATGGTGTCCTCCCCGGGGGTACTCCCCCCTTTTTGCACGCCCACCGCACGGCAATTGACAAACGCGGCGGCCTGTGGTATGATAGAGATATGAAGATCTACTACACGCGCGCCCCCGTCGAGAGCGGCGCCTTTCTCGAAAACGTGCTCGCGCGGGAATACGGCGGCCCCGCAAAACTTGTGCGGACGGCAGACGGCAAGCCCTACCTCGACGCACCCGGCGCGCCCAAGTTCAGCCTCACCCACACCGAGGGCCTCACCGCCGTGGCGATCGGTCCCTGCGAAGTGGGCCTCGACGCCGAAAAGAAACGGCCGCGCAACATCCGCGCCGTGCTCGCACGCTGCACCCTCGCCGAACAGCGCGAGGATTTTCTGACGCTCTGGACGGCCAAGGAGAGCTATGTGAAATTCCGCGGCGCCACGCTGGCCTCCCTCTACCGCCATCTCGTCTACGCGGACGGGGTGCTCTATGAGGACGGCTCTCCCCTTCCCCTCTCCCTTTGCCACTTCGGGCTCGCGGGGTGCATCCTGTGTCTCTGCACGGCCGAGCCCGTGGAGGTGACCCCCATCGAGCTGTGATCCAGACCAAATCTGGGCATACCATGTCTGAAAGTAAGCCTCTCAGACCTCATACCACACCCCTTCCTCGGGTACGATCGCGCGTGCCTCGGGAAGGGTTCTTTTTACGGTGGGAACAAACTTTTTCAGGTTCATCCTGTGCGTGTAGGGCGGGAAGGCGTTGTCGAAGTGGTCGATGAACACGCCCGCAGGCTCAAAGAGCGGCAGGAATTTTTTCAGATAGCGGTGCATGCCCGTGCGTCCCTGGTAGGGAAAGACGAGAAGGTCGCACCCCTTGGGGTATTCCGTGCCCCTTTGGTAGCCCGCCGAGCCGAGGATCATCACGCGTTTGCCGCCGTCCGAGACCTCGATCGCATAGATGTCGTCCTTGATTTGGTAGCGCTTGGTCTCCCCGATGCGCTGCACCCCGGGCTTAAAATATTTGAAATACGTCTTGGGTGAGAGCGCCACGCCAAGCACGGTAAAAAGGTCGAAAATGCAGTGGCGGCTACGGTAGGTCTTCACGGTGAAAGGCCCCACTTCGAAGCGCTCATCCGCGGACATGGGTACCATGCAATCGGTGTCACACCCATTTTCGCGCGCGATACGGATGCCGTTCTCCGAGACAAAAACGCGCCGCACGCCGCCCTCTTTCGTGAAGACGTCGATGTCGATGAAGTGGTCGAAATGCGGGTGCGTGATGAAGATGGCCTCGGCCGTTCTTGCCTCTGAAACGTCCACGGGTAGGAGCGCGGGGTTGCGTCTTAAATACGGGTCGAAAAGAAGGCGCGTCCCCCCGCTTTCGAGAAGGAGCGAGGCCGTGCCGTACCATTTGATTCTCATTTGTAACTCCCAATTGTCCCCATTATAGCACACCGCGCGGCAAATGACAAGCCCTCAGCGGCAAGAACAAAAAAATTCCCACACGGGGAGGAAGCTACGGCCGCATATCAAAGAGGTCGTTCGGTGTGATGTCGAACAGCTTGCAGAGCGCGAGGATCTGTTCATAATTCAATTGAAAGACGCCGTTCTCAAAGCGGCTATACTGTTGTTGCGTCATGAACATCCTCGTCGCGACCTCTTTTTGCGTGAGGCATGCGTCCTTCCGCGCCCGTTTCAGATTTTTACCTATCAGTTTTGCCACTTCCATATAATTTTTTTTACCACAAAGTGATGTAAAATTCTTGATATACATCATTTAGTGATGTAAAATATATGGCAGAGATCATATTCTCATAAGCAGCCCCCTTGCTGTAGTGGCGCACTGCCCTTGTGCGCAGAAAGGGTTCTCGGCTTCCCCTCTGGGGAAGCTGTCGAGCAAGGCGAGACTGATGAGGCCTCATCCGCCCTACGGGCACCTTCCCCAAAAGGGAAGGCAAGGGGTCGACCCTTCGACACGGTTGCTTCGCGCGGCAAATGACAAGCCTCCGGCGGCAAATGACAAGCCCCCGGCGGCAAGAACAAAAAATCCCCCCACGGGGAAGGATTCAATACTCTTTGAGCCCGAGAAGGTAGTCGGCAGAGACATCAAAGAGTTTACAAAGTGCCGCGAGCTGTGAATATGTGCATTCGTAAACGCCCTTTTCAAAGCGCTGATAGACGGGCTGGGCTACCCCGAGCGCTTCGGCGACTTGCCTTTGCGTCAGCCCCAACTGTTCCCGCCGCTCTTTCAGCCGTGCCCCCAAATCAATTTTCAAAATTTCTTCTGCCATGTCACGATTTTCCTTGACATTATTATACAGTTTGTGTATAATAAAAAAGAAAAGATACAGTAACTGTATCAAACAGAGGAGATCATGAAGAAGATTTTGAATACGTCATGCTGAGCGTAGTCGACCGCGCGAGGCTTAGAGATCGCCCGACCACTTCCGTGCTTTACGTTCGAAGAGTTGCGTGTGCTCTGCGTTCATGAAGTGGATGGCCGAGAGAACGGCAAGCCGAAAATCAAGGCTCTCCATGTCGCTGTTGGCAAGAATAAATCGGCCGTTTTTCATCTTCAAAATGCGCTTAACATAGTACGGAAGATATGGCAAGTCCTTGACATAACGGTCTACACACTTCCCTTGCCTGGGTCCCCGCGTGATGACCGCAACCAAAAACGCGGCGATCTTTTCATAGCATGCCGTCTGCGTAAAGCGGTCGGGAAAGGGCGAGACGAGCTCAAAGTAGTCATACGCGGCGTCCGTCTGCAAAATTTCCCGGAACAACGGAAACAAGCGCATGATATAGCCGTTCAACCCATTCTTCCGGAAAGGTCGCAAGCCGTTTTCATCGTCGTCCCCCCGTATGCTGTATGGGGCGCTGTCAAAGACGTAGTTCATGTGGAAACGAAAGCACTCCCGCTCAAAGAAACCGCGTTCTCTGTCTATGATCCGCTCCTCATCCATAATGGCGGCGCCCTCGATGCTGTCCCGCACGGAATAAGGGTCCATATCCCCGATCTGCAAGTCTTCGATGAATTTCTCAAAGGGGATCTTATCACCCTGTTTGAGTTTGCCGAAGACCACGTTTTCGATCGCATAGGCATTCATGAGAGAATTTACATCTATGGCGCGGAACAATTCGACCACTCTTTTCAGTGCCGCCAAGTCTTCTTCTGAAAGTTTTTTCCCGCCCATAGACATCTCCCGTAAAATAAAAAGCGCACCCGAAGGCGCGCTCCTTTTGCCGCCCCCGAAAGTTTGCGACAACTTCTTACGAGATTGGGTATGCCAATGGTAAGGGCCGGGTGCAGCGAAAAGGCTGTATGAACAGCCCAAACCATGTACATACCTATGCAGCTTGAAAACTCCCTTTTTTCGTAATAAGTTGTCGCAAGTTTTATTGTAGCAAATGCGCATGAAATTGTCAATGATTTTTTTGACGGGCAAGCGGGAAATTGTCCGTTTATTTTTTCTGCAACGCCCATGCCGTACGGCAAACCGTGCGCGCTATATGCTCGTGGATCTCCGAGACAACCCCGCCCTCGATCTCACGGATGATGAATTCTGACCGACCGAGGCTTCTGATTGCGCTACTAAGGTCGACACGAGCGCTCCGAGCGAAGTAGGGGTTTTCTTGCCTTCCCTTTTGGGGAAGGTGCCCCGTAAGGGGCGGATGAGGAGGAGGGAAACCCTTTCGGCGCACAAGGGCAGTGCGCCACTTTCCCTTACAGGGACAGCAAGAAGGGCGTCGTTCCCACAAGGCAGACTGCGTTTGAGGGTACCATGTCTGCGATGAGGGCTGTGTGAGCGCTACCCCCTCCTTGGGGAGGGGGGTAGGGGGGTGGGGACTATGATTGCCCTTCCTTATAAAACTTGATCGTTCTTCCCTATAAAAAGCGGAAGAAACAGTTGTATTCCCCACCTCAGTCACGCTCACGCGTGACAGCTCCTCCCCAAGGAGGAGCTTTTCGTCGGACTGCGTGTGAGCGTCCAAGGCATTCCAATTACGTCATGCTGACCGATTGAGGTTTCTATTTGTGCTACTAAAATCGACACGAGCGCCCCGCGCGAAGTAGCGTTAGTCGAAGCATCACCTTAGTATTAAGACTGCGGTGACCCTTCGACACAGCTCAGGGTGACGTATTAGAACGATCGAACTTCGTTCCAGCATTCCGCCTCAGGATGACGCGTTTCCCACAACACGGACTTCGTATCAGCATTCCGCCTCAGGATGACCCTTTTCCTGCGCCCCGAGTTTTCTCCATACCCACACCATCACGAGAAGGGTGATGAGGATCGCCGCCGCATCTGCGATCGGGGCCGCCCACGCGACACCCATGACGCCGAGCCCGAGGGGAACGAGAAACGCACAGAAAATCAACAGAACGTCCCGCAGGAAGGAGAGCGGCGCAGCGAGTTTTGCGCGTCCGATGGACTGTAAGAAGATCGCGCAGACCTTTTGCAGGCAAGTAAGCACGAGGAACATGAGGTAGATCCTCATACACGGAATGGCAAACTGCATATAGAGATCGGCGTTGAGGTTTTCCGAACCGCCGCCCGCACCGAACATAGAGATGAAAATACGGGGAAGCGCTTCAAAGAGAACGGTGAACAGGAGACATATCCCCGCCGTCCAAAGAAGCACGAGCTTGAAGGCTTTCTTGACCCTTCCATATTGTTTTGCGCCATAGTTATAGCCGACGATGGGCTGTGCGCCGATGGCAATGCCGAATGCCACATTGAGTACGATCTGGAACAATTTCATGATGACAACGAATGCCGCAAGCGGGATATCTGCCCCGAACGCGCTATCCATGCCATAGCGAACAAATTGGACGTTGTTGACGATCGTCGTGGCGACAATGCACAGCTGCGTGAGAAAACTCGAAACCCCGAGCGCCATGATCTTCGGGAGTATTTTGAAGTCGGGGACAAAACTTTTCCATTTGATTTTGAAGGTTTTGCTCCGCACGAGATAGAGTGCGCAGATGACGAAGCTCACGAACTGCCCGATGATGGTCGCATACGCCGCCCCTTGGATGCCGAGATCGAGCGCGTAAATGGCGACGGGGTCCCCGATGATATTGAGAACTGCGCCCACGATCATGGCGAACATGGCATATCCGGGTGCGCCGTCCGCACGGATGATCGCCGCGAGACAGTTCTGGACGAGTGCAAGCGGCATCATGGCGTAGATGATAACACCGTAATCATGTGCGAGGGAGATGTTCGCATCCGTGCCGCCGAGGAGCATTAAAAGGTTGTCGCCCCAAAGATAGGCGATGAGAATGACGGTACAGCCCGATAAAAAAGAAGCAAGCACGGCATTTCCCACGCCGCGGTGTATCTTGTCGCCCTTCCCTTCTCCCAGGGACATCGAAAGCCATGCCGCCGCGCCGTCTCCGAAGAACAGGGAAAGCCCCCAGCCGACGACGGTGATCGGAAAGATCACGCCCGTTGCGGCATTGCCCAAATATCCGACCTTGCTATTCCCGACAAAGATCTGATCTACAATGTTGTAGAGACAGGAGATGATGAGGGAGAGAATGCACGGGACGGCAAACTTCACGAGAAGTTTTCCGACCTTTTCTTTGCCTAAATAGTCGCTGTTTTCCATAAAAAACCTCCGAAAAAGAGCAAAACGGCACGAAACTGCCCGTGCCGCAAATAAAAAACGACACCTGCAAGCGCTTGCGTACCGTAATCAGATTTACGCGCGTGGGCGCCACATGTGTCGTTAAGCTCAATGAAATTATGTAGGTATTTTATCAAAAACCGCTGCGATTGTCAAGCGAAATTTTCAGACTTTCTTGCTTTTAGTAGCACATAGCGCGAAGTAGCCGATAGAGTAGAATGCGGTGACCCTTCGACACAGCTACTTCGCCTTTGGCTCGTGTCGCGCTTAGAAACCAATAGAAGCCTCGCGCGGTCAGGGTGACGTAATAGAACACTTGGTCTGCCCGACCAAGCCCAACCCGAGCGTCATTCTGAGCCGAAAGGGCTTGAATTAGAGCGAACAGCTCACCCGCGAAGAATCTTGCTACGACCAAGTGTTGTGTGAGCGACCCCATGCCTTCCCTTCTGGGGAAGGTGCCCCGTAAGGGGCGGATGAGGAGGAGAAACCCTTTCGGCGCACAAGGGCAGTGCGCCACTGTCTCGGGCAGGTAGAGTCCTGCCCTACTTCGCCTACGGCTCGTGTCGCGCTTGGAATCCCAATAGAAGCCTCGCGCGTTCGGTCACCGTTCGCGCCTTCCGATGCGCTCACTCACCGCAAACGCCGCCCACAGCACACTGTGCTGATGTGCGAGAACGCGTTTTGCGACCTTACAGGGGCAGCAAGAAGGGCGTCGTTTCCCACAACACGGACTGCGTTTGAGGGTACCATGTCTGCGATGAGGGCTCGTGTGAGCGTTACCCCCTCCTTGGGGAGGGGGGTAGGGGGGTGGGGGCTATGATTGCCCTTCCTTATAAAACTCGATTGGTTTTCCCTATAAAAGCGGAAAGAACAGTTGTGATCCCCACCTCAGTCACGATGTGACAGCTCCTCCCCAAGGAGGAGCTTTTCGTCGGACTTCGTATAAGCACCCAAGGCATTCCAATTACGTCATGCTGACCGCGCGAGGCTTCTATTGGTATTCTAAGCGCAACACGAGCCAAAGGCGAAGTAACGTAGTTGAAGGGTCACCGCATTATAAAATAAGGTGATGCTTCGACTAACGCTCAGCATGACGTGATTAGAATGCTTGGTCTGCCCGGCCAAGCTCAATCGAAGCGTCATTCTGACCGACCGAGGCTTCTAATTGCGCTACTAAGGTCGACACAAGCGCATAGCGCGAAGTAGCCGATAGAGTAGAATGCGAGCGAACAGCTTATCCGCGAAGAATCTTGCTACGACCAAGCACGTGTAAATAGTCGGACTTCGTTCTTCGGGATCCTTCGGGGACAGCCGCGTTGAACTTCGTTCCACCATTCCGGCTCAGGATGACGCGTTTCCCACAACACGGACTGCGTTTGAGGGTACCATGTCTGCGATGAGGGCTCGTGTGAGCGTTACCCCCTCCTTGGGGAGGGGGGTAGGGGGGTGGGGACTATGATTGCCCTTCCTTATAAAACTCGATCGCTCTTCCCTATAAAAAGCGGAAAGAACAGTTGTATTCCCCACCTCAGTCACGCTCACGCGTGACAGCTCCTCCCCAAGGAGGAGCTTTTCGTCGGACTGCGTATAAGCACCCAAGGCCTTCCAATTACGTCATGCTGAGCAAGATTGAAACCAGCTTACCACCACCGAAACCACAAAGGTCCGATATCCGTGAGGACACCGGGCCTTTTTTGCTACTTTTTTGCTACTTTTTTGCTACTTTTTGCTACTTTTTGCTTATTTTTACTTTTTACTACTTCTTTACTTACTTCTCACTTTCCCTTGACGCGGGCGACGTCGACGTTGTCCTTCTTGCGGTCGGAGAGCGCCTTCACGGGATGGTCGGGGTTCTGGATACGGTAGTCCTGCCCGAGCTTCGCAATGGCCTTCTCGATGACGGTGTGCGTCCCAACCGACGTCGGCTTGCCGTTGATCTTAGAGTTGTAGCCGAAATAGCGGAAGCTATCGGGCACCTTGTCGAGCTCCTCCCAGCCCTCCTCGACGCCCGTGAGCCGCACGCTCTTCAACACTCCGCGGATATACTCCTTCTGCGGGCGAAGTTTCAAAAGTTCGGGGAACTCCCCGCCCTCGGGAAGCACCTGCTGCCACACCTTTCCCTCATAGGTTTTGAGAAGATCTGCCGCCTCGTGAAGATGCGCCACTTCCTCCTCGAAGTGCTGCTCCCAGATGGCCTTGATGCGCTCGTCCTTCTCGTCTTCATAGCACGAATAGTAGAGGTAGCATTCGGTGTATTCGTTCATTAAGAGACACTCGAACTCAGACATGGTGGGGTCCTTTAAGCTCCCATACCCCGTGACGTGCTGTTCCTCGATCATCGCGATCTCGTTGTAGAGCTTGCGTCCCAAGGGGCTCGCATAGAGGTTCGCAACGTTCATATAGAAGTTCATCGTCTGCTGTTCGGCACCTGTAATAATGTTGATATTCAGCTTGGTTTTCAAATCATTGAGGTAGTTGTTGATATAGAAGTCGACGTCGTCGTCGGGGTGGCGGTATTCGGCGACGGTCGGGCGCCCCGGCATGATCTCGGTGTAGCTGCCGACGAGCCGCTTGGGGTCTCCCCCCTTTTCGAGTTCCATGAGGTCGGAGTAGCGGTAGAGGTGGTCGAAATCCTCGAGGAGGGCGAAATCGAGCTGCTTTTTCACATAGGAATTCTTCTCGGTGAGGGCGAGGTTGGCGGTGAGGTCGACGGCGAGCTGTTCGTAGCCGATGGTGTGTTCCAAAATGGTCTCGTTGGCGGGCTTTAAGGCGGCCACGCGCTTTTGTTGGATCTGCTCCCCGCGGCGGATGCGCGCAAGGCGGCGGCGGACGTCGTTGTTGGCACACATGCGGGTGAACGAATGCCCGAGGCGCACGCTCTCGAATTCCGTGCCGGACATGAGGATGACGCGCGTCCGCGTGTAGGGGTCGACGGCATTCTTGTCGTAGGGCTTGACGAGCACTTTGTTCCAATTGGTAAAGATCTTGTCCGCTTTCTGCGGCTTCAATTCAAACGGATTCATTTGAACCTCCTTTTGCGAAAGGTTTTTCCCTTTCAAAAAAAGAAGTATTCATCCGTTTGCCAAGCCGTGAAAAATATGTTATAATGATTTATGGGAAAAGGTGTGAACGCGGCGAGAGACGGCTGGTAAGCGCGTCATCCTGAGGCGGAATGGTGGAACAAAGTTCGATCGTTCTAATACGACACCCTGAGCTGTGTCGAAGGGTCACCGCAGTCTTAATACTAAGGTGATGCTTCGACTAACGCTACTTCGCGCGGGGCGCTCGTGTCGATTTTAGTAGCACAAATAGAAACCTCAATCGGTCAGCATGACGTAATTGGAATGCCTTGCTTATACGAAGTCCGACGAAAAGCTCCTCCTTGGAGAGGAGCTGTCACGCGTGAGCGTGACTGAGGTGGGGAATACAACTGTTCCTTCCGCTTTTTATAGGGAAGAGCGATCGAGTTTTATAAGGAAGGGCGATCATAGTCCCCACCCCCCTATCCCCCTCCCCAAGGAGGGGGTATCGCTCACACGAACCCTCATCGCAGACATGGTACCCTCAAACGCAGTCTGCGTTGTGGGAAACGTCTTTTGCTGTCCCTGTAAGGTCGCAAAACGCGTTCTCGCACATCAGCACAGTGTGCTGTGGGCGGCGTTTGCGGTGAGTGAGCGCATCGGAAGGCGCGAACGGTGACCGAACGCGCGAGGCTTCTATTGGGATTCCAAGCGCGACACGAGCCGTAGGCGAAGTAGGGCAGGACTCTACCTGCCCGAGACAGTGGCGCACTGCCTTTGTGCGCCGAAAGGGTTTCTCTCCTCATCCGCCCTCATCCGCCCTACGGGCACCTTCCCCAGAGGGGAAGGCAAGGGGCGCTCATACGAAGTCCGACCCTACCCCCATGGAGGGGGCACGCGCAGGTTGGGCTTGGTCGTCATCAAACCCCTCTGTCACGCAAGAGCGGCGTGACATCTCCCCTTACAGGGGCGACGAGGGGGCATTCAATAAATCCAAAGAGGTATCTTATGATCGGTTGCGTCATCGCCATGGACAGAGAGGCCGAACTCCTGCTCGCGGACATGGAGATCGAAAACATCTATACCATGTACGGGAAGACGGTGCACGTGGGCAGGGCCTTCGGGCAAGACGTCGCCCTCGTCGTCTGCGGGGTGGGCAAGGTGAATGCCGCCGCGGGAACATGCGCCGCCATCTCCGCGGGCGCGGACGTCGTGCTCAATTTCGGCGTCGCGGGCGGCCTGAGCCCAGAAAAAACCGAGGTCGGCGAGGTGTATCTCATCGACAGGGCCGTGCAATACGACTTCGACTGCACCCAGCTCAACGGCTTGCCCATCGGCACCCTCGACGGCGAGACGGAGAACTTTCTCCCCCTCTTCTGCCCGCCCGCCCTCTCCTATCCCCGCCGCGCGCTCGGCACGGGTGACCGCTTCAACGATTCCCCCGCCGACCATGCCCTGCTGCTCGGGCTCGGCTGCGACATCCGCGAGATGGAGGCGGGCGCCATGGCCGAGGTGTGCAAGTATGCGGGCGTGCCCTTCTGCTCCGTCAAGGCCATCTCCGATGTGTACGGCTCGGGTTCGACCACCGAGCAATTCCGCAAGAACTGCAAATTCGCCCTGCTCGAATTGAAGGCAGACCTGCCCGAGATCTTCGCTTCTCTCGAGGTGTGAAATGATAGATTTAGGCGATTGGAACGAGCCCCTCGCTCCCCTCTTTGCCGACGGGCGCTACCTCAAAATACGGGAATTTTTGAAGTATGAGTATTCGCACTGCACGGTGTATCCCGACATGTACGACCTCTACAACTGTTTCCGCTACACGCCCTATGCAAACGTGAAGGCCGTCCTGCTCGGACAGGACCCCTACCACGAACCCGGGCAGGCGCACGGGCTGTGCTTCTCCGTGCCCAAGGGGGTACCCATGCCTCCGTCACTCGTCAACATGTTCAAAGAGTTGAAGGATGATCTGGGTTACGGGCCGCCCCGCTCGGGCGATCTCTCCAAGTGGGCGAGGGAGGGTGTGCTCCTCATGAACACGGCGCTCACGGTGCGGGCGCACCAGGCCAATTCGCACGCGAACTGCGGGTGGAGCTGGTTTACGGACTCCGTCATCGAGCTCCTCTCGCAAAACAAGGAGCACCTCGTGTTCATCCTTTGGGGAGGCAATGCGCGGAGGAAGAAGCCGCTCATCGACGCGCGCAAACACCTCGTGCTCGAATGTGCGCACCCCTCGCCGCTCTCGGCCTACAACGGGTTCTTCGGCTGCCGCCACTTCTCGAAGACCAACGCGTATCTTTCGTCGCACGGCGTCTCCCCCATCGATTGGGATCTCAACGAGACGTAAAATAGGCATACCATATCTGAAAGAGAGCATTCAAAAAGCCGTCCGCAGACCGCGGGCGGCTTTCTCTATGCAAAGAGATGTGTATGCTCTATCCAGCTCAGGAGCGCACGTTGAAGACGAACTTTTCGCCGTCGTAGTCGACCTGCACGGTGATGGCGTCGGCGGCGGGCTGTTTCAGAAGTTCCTCGGAGAGACGGTCCTCGACGAGCCGTTGCAGCGTCCGTTTGAGGGGGCGGGCGCCCATCTCCTCGTTGTAGCCCTCCTCGACGAGCCGCTCCTTGGCGCGGTCGGTCACCCGCATCGTGACGCCCTGCTCCGCGAGGCGTTCGGAGAGCGCTTTGAGCAGGCGGTCGCAGATCTTGGAGGCGTCCTCCTTGGAGAGCTTATGGAAGACGACGATCTCGTCGATCCTGTTCAAGAATTCGGGCTTGAACTGCTTTTTGAGGGCGTCTTCGATGTTCTCCTTCATCTCCTCGTGGGCACTGCTCTCGTCCTTGGCGCCGAACCCGAGCGCGGCGGTATCCTTGACTTCGTGCGCCCCCACGTTGGAGGTGAGGATGATGACGGTGTTCTTGAAGGAGACCACCCGCCCGCGGCTGTCCGAGAGCCTGCCGTCGTCGAGGATCTGGAGGAGGATGTTGAAGACGTCGGGGTGCGCCTTTTCGATCTCGTCGAAGAGGACGACGGAGTAAGGCTTGCGCCTGACGCGCTCGGTGAGACACCCCTGCGTGTCGTCGTAGCCCACATATCCCGGGGGGGCGCCGATGATCTTGGTGACCGACCCCTTCTCCATGAACTCCGACATGTCGAGGCGGATCATCATGCGTTCGTCGCCGAACATGCTCTCGGCGAGCGCCTTGGAGAGGTCTGTCTTGCCCACGCCCGTGGGGCCGACAAAGATGAAGGAGCCGATGGGACGGTTGGGGTCGGAGAGCCCGGCGCGGGCCCTGCGGATGGCACGCGCTACGGCGGAGACGGCCTCGTCCTGCCCCACGATGCGGCGGTGGAGGTCTTCCTCGAGCGTCATGAGGCGGGCGCTCTCTGCCTCGGTGAGCTTGGACACGGGTACCCCCGTCCAGTCGCTCACGATGCCCGCGATGTCCTCCGTTCCGATGGAGAGGTGGGTATTGTTGCGCTTCTGCTCCCACTCGCTGCGCAGGGCATCCCGCTTCTTGCCGAGTTCATCGATCTGCTTGGAGAGGTTGGCGGCACGGACGTAATCCTGCCACCGTGCGGCGCGCTGTCTGTCGGCGGAGAGACGGGCGATCTTGTCGTCGAGCTCGTGCAGTTCGGCGGGGCCGTTGTAGGAATTCAGTCTCGCGCGCGAGGCCGCCTCGTCGATGAGGTCGATGGCCTTGTCGGGCAAAAAGCGGTCGGTGACGTAGCGGTCGGAGAGGCGCACGGCCGCTTCGATGGCGGCGTCGGTGATGACGACGTTGTGGTGGGCCTCATACTTATCTTTGAGCCCTTGCAGGATGATGATGGCGTCGTCCACGCTCGGCTGTTCGACGATGACGGGCGTGAACCTGCGCTCGAGGGCGGCGTCCTTTTCGATGAATTTGCGGTATTCCTCCGTCGTCGTCGCGCCCACCGTCTGCAATTCGCCGCGGGCGAGCATGGGCTTCAAGATGTTGGCGGCGTCCATGTTGTTCTCGCTGGAAGAGCCCGCCCCCACGATCATGTGGATCTCGTCGATGAAGAGGATGATGGACTTATCCTTCATGATGGCGTCGGTGACCACTTTGAGGCGTTCCTCGAAGTCGCCGCGATACTTTGCCCCCGCCAACAGCTCGGTGATGTTGAGCGAGAAGACCTTCTTGCCGATGAGAAGTTCGGGCACCTCGCCCGCGACGATGGCCCGCGCGAGCCCCTCGATGACGGCGCTCTTGCCCACGCCCGGCTCCCCGATGAGCACGGGGTTGTTCTTGGTGCGGCGGGAGAGGATCTGGATGACCTTCTCGATCTCCTTGTGGCGGCCGATGACGGGGTCGAGCTTGCCCTCGCGCGCGAGCTTGGTGAGGTCGGTGCCGTAGCGCATATAGGGGAGCTGCTCCTCGGCGTCGGGCAGGAGGGAGGCAGCCTGCCGGAAGGGGAAGCGCTCCGTCCGCGGAGGGGGCGGCGTGAATTTCTCGTCGTCGTCCGTGTGGACGAATTCCCCGAGCCGCCGTTCGAGTTCCCCGATGTCCACGCCGATGCCGCGCAGCATGGAGACGGCCAGACAGTCGTCGTTCATGACGATGGCGAGCAGCATGTGTTCGGTGCCGACGAGGGTGTGGAAGTCTCCCCCCTGCAATGCGAGCTCGAGGGCACAGTCGAAGATCTTCTTGGTGCGCGGGGTGTAGCCGTAGACGGGCGTATCGTGGCGCACCGCACGCTTGAAGGTCTCGGTGTACCGTTCGAGCGACGCCCCCGCCTCATCGAGCAGGCGCCCCGCCGTACAGTCGCTCACGCACAGCATGCCGAGCACGATGTGCTCACTGCCGATGTACGTCGTCTGGTAACGCTTGGCCGCCTCCTCGGCGACGAGCACGACCTGTTCGAGATGTTCGGAAAATTTGGATGTATCCATGCTATTTCCCCCCTGTACGCGCGGCCTTCAAAAAAGGTCAAAGTGCACGGAAAAATTCCGCAAAAAGAGTCTTGTTGACGTCATTCCCCCCACCCATGTCCGAAGACGGGCCGCGGGGAACTTACAAAATGAACTTCATGGCCCCGATCTTTTTTCTCACGCATTCGGCGCGGAACTCCTGCCCTTCCGCCTCGGTGAGCCTGCGCTTTGCGAGCCGCTCCATGCTTGCGGGGCGGAGGTCGACGGCAAGCGCGTCGAGCCTTTCCATGCGGTCGTCCGTGCCCGCCTCGCTCCCGAAGAGCCCGAGCGCAACGCCGAGCTTGACGTCTGCAATGCGGCGGACGAGTTCCTTTTCGTCGAGCAGGCTGCAACTCAGAAGGATGCCGAGCGAGCGGCGTAGGCGGTCTTTGAGCGCGATGCCCTCTTCGCCGAGCATGCGTTCCCGCTCCAAGAGTTCTGCCTCCACGATGACGCCCACCGCCTGTTCCACCCCGAAGAGCACTTCCTCCTCGGAGAGCCCGAGCGTGACCTCGTTGCTGATCTGGAAGAGGTCGCCGTCTGCGCCGCTCCCCTCCCCGTAGACGCCGCGCACGGTGAGCCCGAGGCGGGTGAGCGCGGGGATGAGCTTCTTCATGAGGCCGCGCCTTGCGAGGGCGGGCAGAAAGAGCATGACGGAGGCGCGCAGCCCCGTGCCGAGGTTGGACGGACAGGCCGTGAGATATCCGAGCTCTCTATCATATGCGAAGGGGATGGAATCGGAGATGATGTCGTCGATGCCCGCGATGCGCTCGTAGGCGCGTTTCAGATCGTACCCCTTCATGAAGTACTGTTCGCGGACATGGTCCTCCTCGTTGATCATGACGGAGATGCTCCTGTCGACGGAGACGAGCACGGCGGCGATGGCGCGGTGCCTGAGAAGGTCCTTGGAGATGAGGTAGCGCTCGATGAGCAGGGCGGCCGTTTCGTCGGGGATGTCTGCCATTTCGAAGAGCCTGAAATCCTCCATGCTCGTGAGCTCCGCGGCGATCAGACGGATGATCTCGCCCGCCTGTTCCTCGGCATGGGTATCGCGGATGAGGCGCCCGGGGAAGGGATAGTCTTTGAAGTTGCGGGCCAAACGGATGCGCGTGGAGACGGCGACGCTCTCGTAATCTGCAAGCTGCATCATGCGTCCTCCCCGCCATAGAGAAGTTTGTTGACGGCGGTAAGGCGGGCACGGAGCCGCTCTGCCTCCCCGCTGTCTCCCCGCTCCTCGGCCTGCCTGAGCGCCCTGCGGGTCTCCTCCTGCACCGCGGCGAGTTCGCGCACGGTGTCGTATTGGGCGTCGGCGGTCCCGCTCGGTGCCTTGCCCTCGTGTTGCAGTTTGCCCTGGATATAGCGGATGGTGGGGAGCAGTTCCGCGCGGAAGGCCGTGTAGCAGTCCGCACAGCCCAAAAGCCCCGTGTGGCGGAATTCCTCGAGCGTCGTGCCGCACCCCTCGCAGGCCTTGGTGCCCTTGGTGCGACCCAAAAAGGAGGTGAAAAAATCCCCGCTCCCCTCCTCGGGATAGAGTTTGCGGTAGCAGGCAGGGCAGACGGTGAGCGTCGTCTCCCGCCCATCCGCCGTACGCTTGTAGATTTGTGCGCGGTCGCTCCCGCAGACATTGCAGCGCATACAGCCTCCCGAAAAGAAGCGCCCTCTTGCGAGGGCACGAAAGGTGCGCGTCTCCCGCATGCAGGTGCGCACCCGTCAGTTTACAGTTTTTCCTTGTAATTTTCCTCGATGAATTCCCACGAGCCCGCGGGGCAGGGGAAATGGTAGACGCCGTAGGGGCAGTGCGCGAGGAAGACGCCCTCCTGTTCGTTGCGGGAGAGCTTTTCGATCTCCTCCCATTTCAGAAAGAGGCTGTCCGTCCGTCCCGCCGCCATCCAATAGATCCCCTCCTCGTAGAACCCGAGCAGGGCGCGCGCACGGAAGTAGCTGAAAATGCCGCGCACGAGCAGGAAGATGCCGAAGAGCACGAGCACCACGCCGAGCCATACCTCGAAGAAGACGGCGACGAGCACGCCGCCCACGATGAGCACGCAGCCCCCCGCGATGATGATGGCCGCACGCCGCCTGAGCCTTGGATTGGGCATGAAGAACATTTCCCGCACGCGGAAGCGCCCCGCCTTGCCCGCTTTGCCCGCCTTTCGTTTCTCCCCCAAGAGTTCCTTGCCGTGGGCGGCGATGGTCTCGAGGAGACGGTCTTTGAGGTCGGTCTGGATGAGCGCGTTGCCCTCATGCCCCGAACCCACTTTGGCGAGGTAGGAGGCGGGCATCTCGATGACGACCGTCCACTCCCCCCTCTCGTGCGCCCGCTTGCGCGAACAGACGCAGAAAAAGCGGATCTTGGCGTATGGGATGCGGACATGGTCCCCCTTTTCGCCGTGTATCACGACGCCGTCGTCTGTGAAAGTCATGAGCGTTCCCTCCCCCACGAAGAAGCTCTCGGGGGAATCGCACCGCTCGAGAAAGTCCAGCCGCCGCGCTTCGGCATGCGCGTTGAGGCGCATGAGGAAAAAGGCCAAAAGGGCCAAAGAGAGCGTTCCCACGGCGAAACTGCCGAGCAGGACGGTGAAGAGCGAGACGTCCATCTTCCTGAACTCATACACAAAGAGCAAAACGACGATGCCGAAGAGCGCCAGAACGGCGAGGATGGCCGAGACAAATGCTCCCACCCCCGTCGCGGCATTTCTGAGAGCGAGCGTTTTCGCCCGTCTGAGCCGTTGCTTCCGCGAGGCGGGAATTGTCTTATCAAAGGGTTGTTTCTCAGACATGGTACCTCCGTTTTAGGTCTCCCCTGCCGCCATAAGCCTGCAACGGGCAAGGGAGCGGGGTCATCTCTCGGGAGAAGTCCGCCTCCACCACACGAAGAAGAAGAGTGCGAGCAGCTGGAGGGGGATCCCGATGAGAAAGATGAGCCAGAGCGTGGGATGCGGGCCGTGGACGGCAAAAACAGTGAGGTAGATGCAGGTAAGCACCGTCCAGATGAGCACGGAGAGGCTCAGGATGCGGAAAAGTTTATATTTCCAGATACAGCTGAATACCAGCGTGACGATGGCGGACGCGGGCACGGCATAGAGGAAGGCGAGCCAAAGGAACCCGAGCCCCGGGGAGACGATGCCGCCGATGACGAAGCAGATGACGGCCGTGAGCCAGCACAGCCCCACCGAGAGCAAGACGATGATGAGGCGGCGGATGCCCCGCGTCTTCTTGGGCATGACGGGCTTTTCCGTATGCTCTTTGACGAGGTCATCGAGGCTGACGTTGAAAAATTCGGCGATCTGCAGGAGCGTTCTGACGTCGGGGATGCCGTTTCCCTGCTCCCATTTGGAGACGGATTTATCGGAATACCCGAGTTTTTCGGCGAGTTCGAGCTGGGTCATGCCCGTGACCTTGCGGAGACGCATGATATTTGTTCCGATGGTGCGGGCAAGGTTTTCTTCTTCCATGTGAGGTATTATAGCGCAAAAACGGGCGGTTGTCAACCATTCTACCGTGAGTAGAGACAAATATCCGCACTCTACCCCGCCATTTCCGAGGAGGAGAGCGGAAAATGCGAAGAGTAGGTTGCATTTTTGCGGGGAGACGTGATAGAATGCAGGTGAAGGACGGGCGGTCCCAGCCACCCCTCTTCACTCTCCCAATTGAAATAAGCCTTGTGTGATTCACGCAGGGCTTATTTTCTTGTTCGGCCTTGGGCGCACCCTTTATACCAGAGGGGGATGTCGCGTTCGCTCATACCGCGCCGTAGGCATGGGTCTACGCTGTCATACCGAGGCCCCGTAAGGGGCTGAGTGTATCCCCTCATACGCAGTCCGCGGTGTGGTAAGCGCAAAACCCTCTCGCTGTCCCTGTAAGGGAAAGTGGCGCACTGCCCTTGTGCGCCGAAAGGGTTTCAGTCTGTGTTGTGGTAAGCGTGTCATACCGAGCGTAGCGAGTGTATCCCCTCATACGCAGTCCGACTGTTGACAAGCAACCCATGTGCTATAATCACGTCATGTTGAGCCCCGTCGAAACATCACCGCATTATCGTGGTGGTAAGCGCGTCATCCTGAGCCGTAATGACGATACGAAGTCCGTGACGGCTGTCCCCGAAGGATCCCGAAGAACGAAGTCCGACTGTGTGATAATCAGACCATGTGTTCTAAATACGTCATGTTGAGCCCCGTCGAACGCGCGAGGCTTCTATTTGTGATTCCAAGCACGACACGAGCCGTAGGCGAAGTAAACATCACCTTATTTTTAAGACTGCGGTGACCCTTCAACTACGTTCAGGGTGACGTAATTAGAAATGCTTTGAGCGCTCACACGGGCTTGGTCGTAGCAAGATTCTTCGCGGATGGGCAGTTCGCTCTCATATATACTCTATCGGCTCAGAATGACGCGCGCGGAGCGCGCGGGACGTTTACACGGGCCCTGTCGCCCCCCGCAACCCCTCAGTCCCGCAAAGGGCCGCGGGCCAGCTCCCCTTACAGGGGCGCCAAGCATTCGTCCCACACAGCCCCTCGCTCTCATCCCCCAAATGTAATTTATACAGAGAAAATGTATAAAATTAGATAAAATCCGAGAAAATTTCGATTTTATTCTAAAAAAATACATTTTCCCCCCGAAAAATAGTTGCACTTTGCCGCGCGTTGTGCTATGATACCTTTGTTTTGAAAATCAATTCTCTCATAAGGAAGGTATCCCCATGAAAAAAACAGTTCTGCTTCCCCTCGCCGCCGCCCTCGTCTCCGTTTGCATCTTCGCAGGCGCCTGTGCCGGCGCGGGCAACTATGTCTCCCACGACGCGCAAGATCTTTTGCAGGAAGACTTCGGCATCGCACTCAAAAAGGGCGATACTGCCATGACCGACGCCGTCAACACCGTTGTCGATAAGTGGGTGCAAGACGGCACGATGGACAAATATTTCGACTACTACACCCGGCTCGCCGATGAAAACAGCTCCCATGACGCCCCGCAGGGCCTCAAACTCAGCTGGGACCTCGACGCCTACACCGAGACGGTCGACATGTACACCGAGTCCGGCTTTGCCCCCTATGAGTTCGTCTACACGAGCGGCTATCCCGTCTCGGACGGCACCGCCGAAGAGGGCGCGTATACCTTGCAGGGCATCGACGTCGCCATTGCCTGCCAGGTGGCCGAAAATCTCAAATGCAAGCTCGTCATCCACGACGTCGCCTTCGACAGCATCATCTCCCACCTCAACGCCGCAGACGGCAAGGCCCTCGCCGCAGCAGGGCTGACCATCAACGAGGAGCGCAAGCAGGAGGTAGATTTCTCAAATGTATACTCCTCCTCCACCCTCTCCATCGTGTGCGCCGAGGACGCGGACTATCAGAACCTCAAAGATCTCAGCGGGCTGAAGATCGGCGTGCAGGAGGGCACGAGCGGAGACCTCATCGCCTCGGCCGCCCTCAAAGCGGAGGGATACAGCTACGAAGTGGGCGAAGACGACGACAAAGAGACCGTCAACATCAAGCTCGGCGCGGAGACGGAGATCACCCGCTACAAGACGTACGCCGCCGCCCTCGCCGCCCTGCAAGCGGGAAAGATCGACGTCATCTTCATGGATAAGATCCCCGCACAGCTGCTCATCAAAAACATTTAATTCATACCTTACGGATATGCTCTATCTTCTCAATGCGAAAACGCTGGCCGAAAGATTCAGGTCGGCGTTTCTCGTCGATAACAGGTGGCAATTATACTTTCAGGGCCTCGGCAACACCCTGCTCATCTCGCTGTTTGCGGTGACGATCGGCGTCTTTCTCGGCTTCATCTTCGCCATGATCGTCTATACCCACTCCAAGACGGGCAAGCTCAAAGTCCTCTCCTTCCTCAGCAATCTCTATGTGACGGTCATCCGCGGCACGCCCGTCGTCTTGCAGCTCTTCATCATGTATTTCATCGTGCTCGTCTCGGTGAAGAACGGCATCGTCGTGGGGGCGGTCACGTTCGGGCTCAACAGCGCGGCCTATGTCGCGGAGGTGGCGCGCGCGGGGCTGAGTTCCATTGACGAGGGGCAGATGGAGGCAGGCCGTTCGCTCGGGCTCTCTTACGCCAAGACGATGCTCAAGATCATCCTGCCGCAGGCCATCCGCAACATCATCCCCGCCCTCTTCAACGAGTTCATCGCCCTTGTCAAGGAGACCTCCGTCGCGGGGTATGTGGGCATTTTGGAGCTCGGCAAGGTGCCGGGGCTCATCCAGTCGCGCACCTTCGACTATCTCTTCCCCCTGCTCTTCGCCTCCGTGCTCTATCTCGCCGTGGTCTATTCGCTCACCCTCGTCGAGAAATGTATCGAGAAGGCGCTCTCGCGGAGTGACCGCAACGCAGGCATCAAAATCACGGGAGGCCGCAAAAAATGCAGGAAAGCAAAGAGCCTTTGATCAGGACGGCGGGGCTGAAAAAGTCCTTCGGGGACAATATGGTGCTGGACGGCATCGACGTGGAGATCTTCGAGGGGGAGAAGGTGGTCGTCATCGGGCCCTCGGGGAGCGGGAAATCTACCTTTCTCAGGTGTCTCAACCGTCTTGAAACGCCGACGGGCGGGGCGGTCTACTTTCAGGGCAAGGAGCTGACGCAGGACACAGACCTCGAAGAGTATCGCAGACAGATGGGCATGGTCTTCCAGCACTTCAATCTGTTCCCCCACCTGACGGTGCTGAAAAACGTGACGCTGGCCGCCGTTGACGCCCGTCTCCGCGAGAGAAAGAAGCTGAAACTGAAAACGCCCAAGAAGCAGATCGTGGCCGAGGAGAAGGCGCGCGCGATGAAGCTCCTCGCACGCATCGGGCTGGAAGACAAGGCAGACGCCTACCCCTCCACGCTCTCGGGCGGCCAAAAGCAGCGCATCGCCATCGTCCGTGCCCTTGCCGTGGGGCCCAAGGTGATGCTCTTCGACGAGCCGACTTCGGCGCTGGACCCGGAAATGGTGGGTGAAGTGCTCTCGCTGATGAAGGAGCTGGCCGACGAGGGGATGACGATGATCGTCGTGACCCACGAGATGCGGTTTGCGCGGGAGGTTTCGACGCGGGTGCTGTTTATGGACGGGGGGAAGATCGTGGCGGACGGCCCGCCCCAAGAGATCTTCGGCGCTCCCAAAGACGACCGTCTCAAGAGTTTCCTCGCCAAAGTACTCTGATCCGCACGCTACACGTCTCCCCCTTGGCGCCCGAGCCCGAGAGAGCGACCCCTTGGCGCCCCTGTAAGGGGAGGCGCCCAAGCCCAATCTGCGCGTGCCCCCTCCATGGGAGAAGAGAAGCTCATCCCGCACATGCCCCCTCCATGGGAGGGGGGTAGGGGGGTGGGGTGGCGACGGGGCCCGTGTAAGCGACCCTTGGCGACGAGGCCCGTGTATACGCCCCGCGCGCCTCGCGCGCGTCATTCTGAGCTGTAACGGTTTGGATTTGAGCGAACTGCTCATCCGCGAAGGAATCTTGCTACGCCAAAGCCCGTGTGAGCGATTAAGGCATTTCCAATTACGTCACCCTGAGCAAAGTCGAAGGGTCACCGCATTATAAACAAGGTGATGCTTCAACTACGTTCAGCATGACGTAATTATAGCGCATGGTCTGTTCATCAAACAGTCGGACTTCGTTCTTCGGGATCCTTCGGGGACAGCCGCGTTGGACTCCGTTCTATCATTCCGCCTCAGGATGACGCGCTTACCACAACACGGACTCCGTGTGAGCGTCTCCTTGCCTTCCCTTTTGGGGAAGGTGCCCGTAGGGCGGATGAGGAGGAGAAACCCTTTCCCCCCTCGCAAGGGCCTCGGGGTACTTTCCCTTACAGGGACAGCAAGAGGCGCGTCTGTTTCCCACAACGCGGACTTCGTTTGAGGGGATACACTCAGCCCCTTATGGGGCTTCGGTATGACAGCTTACCACCACCGCACTCAAGCCCAATCCGCGCGTTACCCCCTCCTTGGGGAGGGGGGTAGGGGGGTGGGGGCTACGATCGCTCTTCCTTATAAACCCGACCGTCGTTCCATATAAAAGCGGAAGAAACAGTTGTGATCCCCACCTCAGTCACTACGTGACAGCTCCTCCCCAAGGAGGAGCTTTTCCTCGGACTCCGTTTGAGCGACCCTTGGCGCCCCTGTAAGGGGAGCTCCGCCGACGCCCTTTCGGCGGTGAGGGGTTTTATGCACATAAATCAATGAGCAGAAACCCTTTCGGCGCACAAGAGCAGTGCGCCACTTTCCCTTACAGGGACAGCGAGGGTGCTTTGCTTACCACCACGGGACTGCGTACGAGGGCACCATATCTGCCCCCAAGCCCAATCCGCGCGTTACCCCCTCCTTGGGGAGGGGGGTAGGGGGGTGGGGGCTACGATCGCTCTTCCTTATAAACCCGACCGTCGTTCCATATAAAAGCGGAAGAAACAGTTGTGATCCCCACCTCAGTCACTACGTGACAGCTCCTCCCCAAGGAGGAGCTTTTCCTCGGACTCCGTTTGAGCGACCCTTGGCGCCCCTGTAAGGGGAGCTCCGCCGATGCCCTTTCGGCGGTGAGGGTTTCGGGTAAGCGAACAAGCTCAATCGAAGCGTCATTCTGAGCCAGCAGAGCATGAATGAGAGCGAACTGCCCATCCGCGAAGGAATCTTGCTACGACCAAGTTTCGTGTGAGCGATTAAGGCATTCCAATAACGTCACCCTGAGCAAAGTCGAAGGGTCACCGCATTATAAACAAGGTGATGTTTCGACAGGCTCAACATGACGTATTTAGAATGCTTGGTCTCTTTCCCAAGCAGTCGGACTTCGTATGAGGGGAGATACACTCGGTGGCAAGGGCGTCGTTCCCCCTATCCCGTTTGCGAGCGGGGGTAGCAGTTACAGAGGTGGCCGTCGGGGAGAAAGCCCGTGTCCTCGCAGCGCGCGCAGGCGTAGTGCGGACGAAGATCCTCCTCCGTGAGCCCCGCCTTCGCCAAATACCCGCGCACGAGCGCCTGTAAACGCTCCTCCTCGGCGGCGTCCACCTGCTCCCCGCGCACCTCACGCTTGGCAGACGCGATGTACCAATCCCTGAGCGCCCGTTCGGCCTCTTTATAGCCCACGACAAGCTCGGCCCGCTGACGGTTGCGCATGGCCGCACGCTCGGCCTCCTCCCTTTTGCGCTGGTAGTAGAAGTCCATGGCCGCACGCGGATCCAAACCTGACGTGCGGTCGGGACTTTCTTTCTCTTTTTCTTTTTTTATTTCTTTTTCTATTTCTATTTCTTTTTCTTGGGGGGTTTCCAAGGGGGGGAGCGTTTTACGTCTGTTTTGCACAGTTTCACCCTCCTCCGATGCCCGCTTTTTCGTGCGTGCATGATGACGCTCGTTCATGTCTATGAGAGGCTTGATCGCGGACATGGCTACCTCCGATTTCCCCGAAAGCGGCAAAAGAACGCCGTCGAGCGCGTAGGCACAGATGGCCTCCAAGAGCTCCGCGCGGTGCTTTTCTTCGACGAGAAGCAGCACACTCAAATACGATCTGAAAAACACAAAACCTTCTCTCATGATATCCTCCAAACATATGTTCTGATTCTATTATACCACAGGATTTGCAATTTAGCGGGCTTATCTGACACGCATTATATTGAAACATGAAAGAATTTTTAGGGAGGACGGCGGGGATTACGCGTGAGCGACCCCTTGGCGCCCCTGTAAGGGGAGCTCCGCCGATGCCCTTTCGGCGGTGACCGATTGAGGCTTCTATTTGTGCTACTAAAATCGACACGAGCGCGTAGCGCGAAGTAGGGGTTTCGATTGACGATGAGGCTCAACCCGAGCGTCATTCTGCCCGACCGAGGTTTCTGATTGCGCTACTAAGGTCGACACGAGCGCGTAGCGCGAAGTAGCCAGTAGGGCATGTCTTTTAGCGACCTGCCCATCCGCGAAGGAATCTTGCTACGACCAAGCCCGTGGCGGATGAGGGGGAGAAACCCTTTCGGCGCACAAGAACAGTGCGCCACTTTCCCTTACAGGGACAGCAAGAGGGGCGTCGTTTCCCACCACCGCGCCCAAGCCCCAACTTTCCCTTCCAGGGCCAGCACGAGCGTCATTTATCCCCCCTCTTCAAACCACAGAAAAAAGCGCGGCACCGCCGCGCTTCATTCATTTCATTCCCATTCGCTTTGAATTCATTTCGAATTCATTTCAAATCCGCTTCATTCCGTTCAGCAGAATTTACTTCCCGAAATAGCGCTTCAAGAGGCCCTTGAATCCTGCGCCGTGGCGGGCTTCATCCTTGGCCATCTCGTGCACGGTGTCGTGAATGGCGTCGTAGCCGAGCTCTTTCGCGCGCTTTGCGAGCATCAGTTTGCCCTCGCACGCACCTGCCTCGGCGGCCGCACGCAGCTCGAGGTTCTTCTTCGTGGAGTCAGTGACGACCTCTCCGAGTAGCTCTGCGAACTTGCTCGCGTGATCGGCTTCCTCATAGGCATAGCGCTTGTAGGCCTCGGCGATCTCGGGATACCCCTCCCGCTCCGCAACGCGCGCCATGGCAAGGTACATGCCCACCTCGCAGCACTCGCCGTTGAAGTTGGCGCGGAGCCCGTCCATCACTTCCTTGTCCTCGACGACGCCGTCGCCGACATGGTGCTCACAGGCAAACGCCTTCTCCTCGATGGGTTCGAATTTTCTCGCCTTGCAGACAGGGCAGACCTCGCAATCGTCGGGCACGATCTCGCCGCAAACAGCACAACGTTTCATCTTGTTATCCTCCTAAGAGATTTTGACTGTATTATAGCACAAACCGCCGCGGATGGCAACGGCTTTGCAAAATTTTCCATGGATTTTTTTGGGGCACGGTCACGCTCTTCCGTCATAAAAATTCCGTGAGAATGTCCTGCAATTCCTTCGGATCACGGGCAAAGCGCCTTGCCCCGGCCGCCTCCAAGACATCCCGCCCGCGATATCCCCAGAGCACGGAGACGGGTACCATGCCCGCGTTCAGGGCCGTCGCAACGTCGGTTTCCCCGTCCCCGACGAAGATACTTTCCCCGAGCGGGACGCGCATCGTGAGCGCGGCATAGCGCGTCAGCGACGGGTCGGGCTTGCAGGGGAAAGAGCCGTCGTCCCCGCCGATGAAGTCGAAGATCCCGGGAAAGAAACGCGCCATCAGCTTCTCGGTGGAGGGCTGCAATTTGTTGGTCACGACGGCCAACTTCACGCCGCGCCCCTTGAGCCACGCAAGCAACTCCCCCATACCCGCATACGGAAGGGTCAGCAAATTTTCCGAGGCGTTGTAATACTGCGCAAACAGCCCGAGCAGTCTCTCATGGTCCCCCGCGGGCGCCGCACGTTCGACGAGTTTTTTCGCTCCGTTGCCCACATAGGAGACCGTCTCCTCGTAGCTCACGGCGGGAAGCCCGCAGTCGGCGAGGGCCGAATTCAGCGCCTTTTGGATATCGGGCACGGTGTCGAGCAGAGTGCCGTCGAGGTCGAAGAATACCGCTTTCATCACATTTTCTCGGGTACGCCGATGCCGAGAAGCGACAGGGCGTTGGTGAGCACGGTGAGGGCCGCGTCACAGAGTTTGAGGCGAAAGGCCCGTACCATGTCCGAATCCGCCTGCATGATCTTGCAATCAATATAGAATTTATTGAACTTCTGCGCGGTGGCCACGGCATAGCGCGCGATGACGGAGGGCTCATAGGTCGCGGCGGCAGTTTTGAGGGCGTCGGGGAAGTCGGCGAGCGCTTTTATGAGCTCGAACTCCGCCGGGCCGAGCTCGCACACCGCGGCGTCGGCATAGCCGATCCCCCCCTCTGCGGCCTTTTGCAGCACCGAGCGGGCGCGGGCGCATGTGTATTGCACATACACGCTCGTCTCGCCGTCGAAGTTGAGCGCCTTGTCGTAGGAGAAGACGATGTCCTTGATCTTGTTGTTGTAGAGGGCGCCGAACACGACGGCCCCCACCCCCACCTTTTCGGCGACGTCGGCCTTGTTTTCGAGGTCGGGATTCTTCTCCTCCAAAACCTTCGCGGCCTTCTCCACACAGCGGCTCAGAACGTCTTCGAGCCACACTACCTTCCCCTTTCTCGTGGACATGGCCCCGTCCTCGAGGCTCACCATGCCGTAAGCGACGTGCACGAGATCCTTCGCCCACGGCTCGCCCATGAGCTCGATGACCTTGAAGAGCTGCTTGAAATGCAGGTTCTGCTGGTAGGCGACGACGTAGAGACACTTGTCGAAATCATACGTCCTCTTGCGGTAGAAGGCAGCGGCGAGGTCGCGCGTCGCGTAGAGAGATGCACCGTCCGAGCGCAACACGATGAACGGCGGCATGCCGTATTCCTCGAGGTCCACGACCTGTGCCCCGCGGCTCTCGACGAGCAGTCCCTTTTCCCTCAGTTCGTCGATGACGGGCTGCATCTTGTCGATGTAGAAGCGCTCGCCCGCGTAGCTGTCGAAGGTGATGTGCAGGCGGCCGTAGATCTTTTGGACGTATGCCATCGTGAGCGACTTGAACCAATCAAAGAGCTCGTTCGCCTCCCTGTCCCCGCTCTCGATGAGGCGGAAATACTCGCGCGCCTCGGCCTGCATCTCCTCGGTGGCCTCCTCGTTGAAGCGCACATAGAGGGCGTTGATGGCGTGGATGCCCCCCCTCTCCACTTCCTCACGGTCTCCCCAATGCTTGTAGGCCGAGATGAGCTTGCCGAACTGCGTGCCGTAGTCGCCGAGGTGGTTGATGCCGACGACCGTGTAGCCGAGGGCCTTGAAGATGCGGTAGAGACTGCCGCCGAGCACCGTCGTGGAGAGGTGCCCGATGTGGAAGGGCTTGGCGATGTTCACCGACGAATAGTCGATGCAGACAGTTTTTCCCCTACCCATGTCCGAGGTACCGTATGCACAGCGCTCGTTTAAGACCCGCCCGAGCGTCTCCTCGGCAAGGCGTTTTTTGCCGATCTTGAAGTTGAGATAGCCGTTTACGGCACAGACTTCGGGGACGGTCTCGTCGGTGGGATAGGCCGCGGCGAGCTCCTCTGCGATCTTGGCGGGGGACTTTCTCATGAGCTTTGCAAACTTGAAGCAGGGGAGGGCGTAGTCACCGAGGGCGGTATCGGGGGGAACGGCGATGCACGAGGCGATCTCTTCCTCCCCCATGCCCTCCACGGGAAGGCGCGACGCGATGTATGCTCTGTAATCCATGGTCCTTGTATACTCCTTTTCGCGACTATTCTACCACAAATCCGCAAAACAGGCAACCGAAAGGCTTGATGTTTGCGGAAAAAAGTTGTATAATGGGGAAAGAAAACCAAGGCTCTCCCGTTTTTCGGCCATGGGCGGGGCGGGAAAAGGAGTTTGTATGAAATTAGGTGTTGTGGGGCTGCCCAACGTCGGCAAATCCACGCTGTTCAATGCCATCACCCACGCGGGCGCGGAGGCCGCAAACTATCCCTTCTGCACCATCGAGCCCAATGTGGGCGTCGTCGCCGTGCCGGATGAGCGGCTCGACAAACTTGCCGCCCTCTATGCGAGCAAGAAAGTGACTCCCGCCGTCGTGGAGTTTGTAGACATCGCGGGCCTCGTCAAGGGTGCGAGCCGCGGCGAGGGGCTGGGCAACAAGTTCCTCTCCCACATCCGCGAGGTGGACGCGATCGTGCACGTCGTAAGGTGCTTTGAAGACGCCAACGTGACCCATGTCGAGAACACGGTGGACCCCGTCCGCGACATCACGACCATCAACTTAGAGCTCATCCTCGCCGACCTCGAGGCCGTGGACAAGCGGCGGGACCGCATCCGCAATGCCGCACGCGGGGGCTCGGACAAGGCCGCAGCGGCAGAGTTTGCCTTCCTCGATAAATTATACCGTCACCTCGAGGAGGAACAGCCCGCCTCGTCGCTTGCCGTGACCGAGGAGGAAAAGGCGCTCCTCGACGGACTTTTTCTGCTTTCCTCCAAGCCCGTCATCTACTGCGCAAACATCTCGGAGGCGGACATGGGTACCCCCGAAGAGGCGCTCCCCCTCGTGCAGGCGGTGAAAACTTATGCGAGCGCACACGGCGCGGAGACCATCGTCATCTGCGCCAAGACGGAGGCGGAGCTTGCAGAGCTGTCGGAGGAAGACCGCGCGCTGTTTTTGGAGGAATTCGGCCTCACGGAGAGCGGGCTCTCCAAGCTCATCAAGGCGTCGTATTCCCTCCTCGGGCTCATCTCCTACCTCACCGCGGGGGAGAAGGAGACGCGCGCATGGACCATCGTGAAGGGCACCAAGGCGCCGCAGGCCGCGGGGAAGATCCACACCGACTTTGAAAAGGGCTTCATCCGCGCGGAGGTGGTGGACTACGAGACCCTCCTCGAATGCGGCGGACTCACGGGTGCGCGCGAAAAGGGCAAGGTGCGCTCGGAGGGCAAGGATTATGTGATGAAGGACGGCGACGTCGTCCTCTTCCGCTTCAACGTCTGACCGCATCTGACCGCAGACCAAGCATTCTGATCACGTCATGCTGACAGACCAAGCGCTCTAATACGTCATGCTGAGCGTTAGTCGAAGCATCACTGCGTTATCGTTGTGGTAAGCGACGCCCCTCTCGCTGTCCCTGTAAGGGAAAGTGGCGCACTGCCCTTGTGCGCCGAAAGGGTTACTCGGCTTCCCCCCTGGGGAAGCTGTCGAGCAAGGCGAGACTGATGAGGCCTCATCCGCCCTACGGGCACCTTCCCCAAAAGGGAAGGCAAGGGGTCGCAAACGGAGTCCGTGTTGTGGTAAGCGTGTCATACCGAACGCGGCACCCTTGCCGCGTGAGTGTATCCCCTCAAACGAAGTCCTTGGTGGTGGTAAGCGCGTCATCCTGAGCCGTAATGACAATACGAAGTCCGTGACGGCGGTCCCCGAAGGATCCCGAAGAACGAAGTCCGACTATCGCTCACACGGGCTTGGTCGTAGTAAGATTCTTCGCGGATGAGCAGTTCGCTCAAACTCATACATGTTCGGCTCAGAATGACGCTTCAATTGGGCTCGGTCGGGCAGAATGACGCTCGGGTTGGGCTTGGGCGCAAAAACAAAACCCGTCACCGCCGAAAAGGCATCGGCGGAGCTCCCCTTACAGGGGCGCCAAGGGGTCGCTCAAACGAAGTCCGACCTTGCCTCCCCACTTTAGGATCTGTCCAAATATTTTTTGAAATTTCTCTTGACAGTGTCGCATAATTATGCTATAATCATGGCATAATAATATACAAGATGACGGAGGTAGAATTATGCCGCAGATCATACCCATTCGAGATTTGAGGGACACGACGAAGCTCTCTGAGATGTGCAATGCGACCAACGAGCCGATCTTTGTCACGAAAAACGGCTACGGCGATATGGTCATCATGAGCATGGCCGCCTATGAAAAGCGGCTTGCACAGGCCGAAATGTATGCAAAGATCATGGAGGGCAAGGCACAGGCTGACCGCGGTGAGCTCACCGACGGCCCCGCCGCTCTCGGAAAATTGAGGGCGAAGTATGGCAAATAAGTATGGCTACAAGCTGACGCCTCTCGCCGAACAGGACATCGACTCGGCGCTTGCCTACATCGCGGAGACGCTCTGCAACGGAAAAGCCGCGCTCGACCTATTGAATAAAATCGAACACGCCATCGGAACGATCTGCGAGTTTCCCTACTCGGCCGCCGATTGCAGACGGTTTCTCGTGACCGATGAACAGATCCGCCATGTTCCCGTGGAAAATTACATCATGATCTACGAGATCGAGGAGCGTGAAAAGAGCGTCAACATTCTGCGTTTTTGTTATACGCGCATGGACCCCGCGAAATTCACGCCCTGACCGGCCCGCATCACCCCCCACCCCCGCATAGGGACTGAGCGTCTCTCCACAAACGAAGACCTTTCTTGCCTCCCCCCTTATACCTGAGGGGGGAGGATGTCGCCTCAGCGACAGGTGGGGGGGTGGTGTGACGACCGGATATTTTACGAAGTCCGACCCTCATACCGAGGGTCCATAGGACCCGAGCGTATCCTGAGCGAATCGGCACAATACTTCCACATCAGCCAATGCTGATGTTTTTATTATGCTTGGTCGCTCAAGATTCACTCCCTCGGCTCTGCCTCGGTCGGAATGAGGATCGGTAGTACGAAGTCCGACGAAAAGCTCCTCCTTGGGGAGGAGCTGTCACGCGTGAGCGTGACTGAGGTGGGGAATACTACTGTTCCTTCCGCTTTTATAGGGAACGACGATCAGGTTTATAAGGAAGGCCTATCGTAGCCCCCCTACCCCCCTCCCATGGAGGGGGCTCGCTTTGATTAAAGCACGAAACCCGCCATCCCCACTATCTTTTTATCACGGTGCCGTTTTGTTTTACAATGCTGTTTTCGGGGTAACAGCCGCGGCAAAGGGCGAGGGGGTAGATCATGGCGCCGCGGCCCACCACCGTCCCCGGGCAGAGCACGGCGTTGCACCCCACCTCGGCGCCGTCCCCCAAAAACGCCCCGCATTTTTTGAGGCCCGTGTCGGCAGTTTCCCCGTCCGCGCGTATGAAGACGACCCCGCGGTCCGCCCGCAGATTGGAGGTCACCGCCCCCGCGCCGAGGTGCGCGCGGTAGCCCAAAATGCTGTCGCCGACGTAGTTGAAATGCGGCACCTGCACGCCGTCGAACAGGATGCAATTTTTGAGTTCGGAGGAGTTGCCGACCACGCAATTTTTGCCTACAAGCACGCCCCCGCGGAGAAATGCGCCCCGTCGCACTTCGCTCCCCTCCCCGATGACGGCTGGACCGGAAATTTCAGCGGTTTCGTCGATTCTTGCCGTGCGGTGGACATAAACTCCCCCACCCATGTCTGAAAAGCAGGTCTGCAAATTCAAACTTTTCAAAAATTCTCTGAGCCCGGGAAGCACCTCCCACGGGTAAGAAAACCCTGCGAGATATTCCCCCGCCGCCGTGTGCCGCAAATCAAAAAGCGCCCCAATGGCGCATTCGGAAATTTTCATATTTTCATTGTATGACGCCCGGCCCTCCGCATGTTCCGGGCCCGCACGAAGACCGACTGCCTGGGAAAGAGCGTGGTGGTAAGCGTACACCCTCTTGCTGTCCCTGAAAGAGAAAGTGGCGCACTGCCCTTGTGCGCCGAAAGGGTTTCCATCCTCATCCGCCCCTCACGGGGCACCTTCCCCAAAAGGGAAGGCAAGGGGGCGCTCAAACGAAGTCCATGGTGGTGGTAAGCGCGTCATCCTGAGCCGTAATGACGATACGAAGTCCGATGCGGCTGTCCTCGAAGGATCCCGAAGTACGAAGTCCGACTGTTTGATAAACAGACCAGGCGCTATAATTACGTCATGTTGAGCGTAGTCGACCGCGCGAGGCTTCTATTTGTGATTCCAAGCGCGACACGAGCCATAGGCGAAGTAAACATCACTTTGTTTATAATGCGGTGACCCTTCAACTACGTTACTTCGCGCGGGGCGCTCGTGTCGATTTTAGTAGCACAAATAGAAACCTCAATCGGTCAGGGTGACGTAATTGGGAATGCCTTATTCGTTCACACGATACTTGGTCGTAGCAAGATTCCTTCGCGGATGGGCAATTCGATGAAACTCAAACCGTTGCGGCTCAGAATGACGCTTCGATTGGGCTTGGGCGGGCAGAATAACGCTTTGATTGGACTTGGGCGCGTGGTGGTAAGCGCGTCATCCTGAGCCGTAATGGCAATACGAAGTCCGATGCGGCTGTCCCCGAAGGATCCCGAAGTACGAAGTCCGACGAAAAGCTCCTCCTTGGGGAGGAGCTGTCACGCGTGAGCGTGACTGAGGTGGGGAATACAACTGTTCTTTCCGCTTTTTATAGGGAAGGGCGATCATAATCCCCACCCCCCTACCCCCCTCCCCAAGGAGGGGGTATCGCTCACACGAGCTCGGTCGTAGCAAGATTCTTCGCGGATGGGCAATTCGATGAAACTCAAACCGTTGCGGCTCAGAATAACGCTTCGATTAGGCTCGGTCGCAGACATGGTACCCTTCTTATCCGTCTCTCATTCTTTGGCGCGGATGATCTCGCGCGGCTTGATGCGGCGCAGGAGCAAGAGCGGCACCACGGCGCAGAGTACGGTGAGCCCGAACATGATGCCCGCGTCAAAGAGCACCGTCAGCCATGAATACGCGACGAACCGTATCTCCCGCATGGCCGCGTTCTTGGTCACCGCGGCAAAGCCCTCCGCAAGCGCCGCATTGCAGATGTCCGCGCCAAGCCATAAACCGAGCCCTGCGAGCAGGCAGACCAAGACGCTCACGAGGATCATCTGCACCACGAACAGGACCACGAGGTCGCCGATCTTCGCCCCCATCGCCCTCAGAACGCCGATCTCATAGATGCACTTCTTCACACTGCCCGTCGCAAAGCCCACGAGCGTCAGCGCGACGAGCGCATACATCACCCAAATGATGATCTCGAAGAGGTCCACAAAGACGTTCGCCGCGCCCGAGACGGTATACATGGCCGAGAAGAGGGGCGATTGCACGGTGTAGCCCATCTCCTCCCCCATATCATAGACGTCGATCGCGCTCTCCACATTGTCAAAATACAGTGCGTACGCGTACGTCGAATGAGAGAGGAGCTCCTTGAATGCCCCGGGCGCCAGCGAGAAGGCGTGCCCGCTCCCCGGAGTGGTGAATGCCTGTTTCACGGTAAATTCCCGTTCGAAATTTGGGGAATCGGAATGAAGGTCGCCGAGGCTGAGCGCGATCTTCTTGCCCTTGACGCTCTCCCAGTCAATGTCCGTCGCATTTTTGCCGACGAGCTCGCAGTAGACGGTCTGGTTAAGCAAGATCTCGCCTTCCTTCAAACTATTGTCGCAATGGGCATACTTGGCGGAGAGCGTGAGGGCCCGCCCGTCCGCTTGGATCTTGCCCTCGCCGAAGTTGGCATAGGCGCGCCCGCCGTCCCCGTTGTATGCCGCCATGAAATCGGGGTTGACGGTGTAGGCGAGATTCAGGCTGTCGTTGAGTTCCTCATAGAACCTTATGGCGAGGTCGCCCACCGTCTCCACGAGATTTTTCCCGCTTTGCCACCCCTCGATGAGGGAAGCATACCGCTCCGTGTAATCCGTTCCGATGACGGCGTCCACGCGATAGCGGTCAAAGAGCATCTCCCCGCCCGTGATCTTCTGATACTTCTCGCCGCCCGCCGCAAGTTCCTCAGGGGTCATGCGCAACGCCGTGTTGTAGACGAGAATGCTGTCGGCAAAGTAATCGGTGACGATGACGCCGTCCCCCTCCGCGGAGATCTTGCCCGAGAGGACATTGAGCTTGCCGTCTTTGCCATAGAGATCGAAAAGGTATTCCTCGGTCACCTGCAACACGCCAAGCCCCGTCTCGCAGTAGAATTGACCGTAATTGCTGCTGTCGGGAGTCGGAGAATATCCCTGCAACTGCCAGCCGCCGCTCGGAGCCCCCGAGATCACGGGGACATTGTAGAGGGGATAGATGTTGCCCTCGTAGCCCGCCTCACGAAAGGCGGCGACGTCCTCTTCCGGGACGTGCAGAAGCCGCGAAGTGTCGAGCGTCTTGGTGGGGTCGTCCTCATCGAGATACCCCTTGCGCATGGCGAGCACCGAGCCGTTTTGCTCCTGCATGATGCGCGCCGTCTCCTTGCCCGCGTCGAATTGCGTGAAGAATTGGCAGACGCCGAGCACGATAAAGAGGAAGACGGCGAGGAGCGCGGAGAACACCATTCCCCCCGCCCGTTTCTTGGTAAACAGCTTGAAGATGGCGCGCCTGCCGCGGCCGCTGAGCTTGTGCGAGGAAAAATGTTTGACCTCCTCCGACGGCTCTATCGGAAGGGTCGGCAGGAATTTCGTATCTGTCTGTTGCAGACATGCCCCCCTCAGAATCAGTCTCTCGTTGATTTGGGCGAGCTGTTCCTCCGTGAAGACCGTCCCCTTTTGGACGACGATCTTCCTCCCCTCGAAGGCGATCTCCTCGGCATTCGGGTTGCGGGAGACATCCCCCGCGATCTTGCCCGCCGAGAGCGTGAGGATCCTGTCGGCATACCGCTCCGCATCGGGACGGTTGTGCGAGACGATGACGACGAGCGTAGTCTTTGCCATCTCTTTGAGGATGTCGAGGATGATGCGGGTGGACTTCTCGTCGAGGTTGCCCGTTGGCTCGTCGGCGAGGATGAGCTTGGGCTTTTTCACGAGCGTGCGTGCGATGGCCGCGCGCTGTTTTTGGCCCCCCGAGAGCTGCCCCGGGCGACGGTCCGCGCACTCCGAGAGCTGCACCTTGGCGAGGGCGTCTTTGACGGCCGCGTCGCCGCGCTCCCCCTTGAGTTCGAGGGAGAGGGCCACGTTTTGCTCCACCGTAAGGCCCTCGAGCAGGCAGTAATCCTGGAAGATGAATCCCACATGATCGTCGCGGAAACTGTCGTAATCCCGCTCGCGGAAGGAGGAGAAGCGGTTGCCGTCCACGACGATGTCGCCCGACGTGAGCTTATCGCACCCGCCGATCATGTTGAGGAGGGTGGACTTGCCGCAGCCGCTCTTGCCGACGATGAAGACCATGCCCCTATCCGGGAGGGTGAAGGAGACGTTGTCGAGGGCCACGACGCGCTTTTTCCCGTGCCCGTAGACCTTGGTGATATTCAAAACTTCTATCATGTAGCTACATCCCGCATTTTTCTTCCATTTTACAGGATTTTTCACGATATTGCAATATTTTTCAAAAGATTATGGTGGTAGGCACGTCATCCTGAGCCGTAAGCATGGGGCTACGCTGTCATACCGAGGGCGGCGCCCTTGCCGCGTGAGTGTATCCCCTTATACGAAGTCCGACGAAAAGCTCCTCCTTGGGGAGGAGCTGTCACGCGTGAGCGTGACTGAGGTGGGGATCACAACTGTTCCTTCCGCTTTTTTATAAGGAAAACCGATTGAACTATATAAGGAAGAGCGATCGTAGCCCCCACCCCCCTACCCCCTCCCCAAGGAGGGGGTATCGCTCACACGATACTTGGTCGTAGCAAGATTCCTTCGCGGATGGGCAATTCGATGAAACTCAAACCGTTGCGGCTCAGAATGACGCTCTGATTGGGCTCGGTCGGTCAATATGATGCTTCGATTAAGCTCGGTCGCAGACATGGTACCTTCAAACGAAGTCCGACCCTCATACCGAGGGCGTAAGCCCGAGCGTATCCTGAGCGAATCGGCATAATATATTCCACATCAGCCAATGCTGATGTTTTTATTAGGGTTTATCGCTCAAGATTCACTCCCTCGGCTCTGCCTCGGTCGGAATGAGGTTCGTTCATACGGGCTTGGGCGTAGCAAGATTCTTCGCAGATGAGCAGTTCGCCCTCATTCTTTCTCTGTCGGCTCAGAATGACGCTTTGATTGGGCCCCGTCGCCACCTCATCCGCCCTACGGGCACCTTCCCCAAAAGGGAAGGCAAGGGGTCGCTCATACGAAGTCCGCGTGGTGGTAAGCGCGTCATCCTGAGCCGTAATGACAATACAAAGTCCGACGCGGCTGTCCCCGAAGGATCCCGAAGAACGAAGTCCGACTGTTTGGGAAACAGACCACGCGCTATAATCACGTCATGCTGACCGCGCGAGGCTTCTATTGGTATTCTAAGCGCGACACGAGCCGTAGGCGAAGTAGCGTTAGTCGAAGCATCACCGCATTACCAAACCCCTCAGGCCCGCCAAGGGCCGCGGGCCAGCTCCCCTTACAGGGGCGCCAAGGGTCGTTCTTTCAAACCCCGTCGCCACCCCCATCCGTCGCCCGAGGTAAAAACACTCAATTTATCGCGGTATTTTGAAGACGAAATGCGGCCGAGAATCATATAATATATTTAATAAATACCTTTCCTATCCCGAGAACGTGATAAAATTTTTCACAAAAAAACCACCTTTTCTTTGCTCTAAACTCTTGACAAAATAAAGTTCCTCTGCTATAATGTACCCGTAAGCTCCATGAGTGGCATTTTTTGCTACACGAAGGAGTTTGCGAAGCGGTTGCAGCTTTTTCAGGCACCCCCAATAAGGAGCCGCCCGAAGCTGTTTCAAGCGTTTCCTCCCGAACCGTTCTGCCCCTCTTCCGCCAAAAAAAGGCGCCCAAAAGCGCATGGCCGAGGAAGAGGCGAGGGTCCCCAAAATGCGGCTTTGCACCGCTTTTGCGGTACCCATGTCCGAGACGAATGAGTGTGTAAATAAAACAAAGGGTATGATAGATATGAAAATGATGTTTGAGGACAAGATCGTCTCGTGGATGGATTCCTTTGATATTTTCGACGAGATCGGGCGCAAACTCTTCCGCGTGGAAGCCAAGGAAGACGGCAGACGGCTGAAAGTCTACGATCCTTCCCAGCACAACAAGAGCGTGGCGACGCTCAAAGAATCGCTCGATGTTTCCTCTCCCTCCGTGGAGATCAAACACAGCACGCGCTATGTCTCCGCCGTCAAGCAGGCTTGCATGAAGTTCAAAAAGCTCTTCGACCTCGGATTTTTGAATTGGTGCGCCGTCGGCGACTTCGACCACGGCAATTACCGCATTCTCGACGGCAACGACAGGACGATCGCCTCCGTCGGGGAGACGTTCTATAACCATGAGTCGATGCGCGTCATCGACACGCTCCCCGAGTATTTGCTACACTCGCTCACCTTCACGCTGGCCATCGACGTGCAGCTCTCCGAATCGGAGACCGACGCCCCGGCCACCGTGGACCCTTAACGGCCGCCTATCGCATTTCCGCCCGCCCTCTGCGGCGGGCTTTCTCGTGCCGATTTTTGCTTTACGAAGCCTCTCTTTCAGACATGCCTGCCACCTTTTTTATCTGCATAAAAAAACTTCCCGCTTGGGGAAGTTTCATGATTGGCCCGTCGAGGCAATGCTCTCGTCGTCGCGCTCCTCGCTGTCCGGCATGATCATGCAATAGTTCGGATTGTGCGCGTAGAGCGCTTTTTCCTTTTTCTTCGCCATTCCGCCCCTCCCGCATAACAGTTTGTGCAGGGGCGCGGGGCGCTATTCCTTGGTCTTTTCTTCCTCTTTTTCCTCAGACGGAGAGTTGCCCGTCATCTCCGCGATGGCTTCCCGTTCGCGGCGGATGCGCTCCTGTTCGCGCTTTTGTGCGTCACGGCCGATGCGCTCGGCCTTGATTTTGCCCTCTTCCATAAACCGCCTCCGCATTTTTTCAAGAATATTATAACGTAGCGGGGGCGGGTCTGTCAAGCGCTTGCCGAGGACATTTGCTTCTTTGCCTTGGAAAATTTTTCCGCGTTCTGGTCGATCATCATCTTGGGCGCGGGCTGGACTTCATAATACCCGCGGGAAAGCATCTGTTCGAAGACGGAAAACTGCGTCTTCTCGTGTGCCGAAAAATTTTTGAGGATCTCCTTGCGGAAGGCCGTGCTGCTCCCCTCAGTGAGGGCGGCGGAGTAGTAATTCATGAGCAATTTCTCTACGTCGAGCATGTCCTGCAAGGCGTCCTTTTCCGAGAGCATGATGTCCTTTTTCGACTGTTTCATCCCTTCCCTCCCAATAATTTGAAGAGTGCCTCGAAGCGCTGTTCGTGCTGCATCGCGACCTCGTTCATCGCGGCGGCGAGCGAAGCGTCCGTGAGCGTGTTTGCATAGATACGGGCCTTCTTGCAGGCCATTTCCTCTCCCGTGAGTACATGCGTCAAAACATCCAGATCTTTTGCGGTGAGAGCCGTCATAAAAAAACCTCCTTGCATGTTTTTTGGCCCATGCGGGAGGTTTTTATACACGCTTTCCGAAGGCTATCTTTCAGACACGGTGCCCTCATTTGTTGTCTTCATAATACTTACACCACGTTTTCAGCGTACAGCTTTCGCACGCGGGCCGCTGCGATTTACACACCCTTCTCCCGTGCCAGATGAGCAGGTGATGCGCCTTGGACCACATGTCTTCGGGGATGGCGCGCATGAGCCCTTCCTCGACGGCTTCGGGCGTCTTCCCCTCCGCGATCCCGAGGCGGTTGGAGACGCGGAAGACGTGCGTATCCACGGCGATGGCGTTGCCCCCGAAGGCGACGGCATAGACGACGTTGGCCGTCTTTCTCCCCACGCCCGCGAGCGTTCTGAGCTCCTCGAGAGTGGAGGGCACTTCGCCGCCGAACTTCTCCAAAATGTCGCGGGAGGCTGAGAGGATGTGCGCGGCCTTGTTGTGATAGAACCCGCACGAGAAGATATACTTTTCCAGCTCCTCCCCGCTTAGCGTCACCATGGCCGCGGGGGTGTTGTAGTGTTCGAAGAGCACGGCCGTCACCTTGTTGACGCGCTCGTCCGTACACTGCGCCGAGAGGATGACGGCGATAAGCAGCTCATACGGGGTGCGGAACTCGAGCGCGGGGCGTGCGTCGGGGTAGAGGCGGGAGAGTTCTCCGAGAATACATGCAGTCTTGTCCATATGTCGATTTTAGCACATTTTCCTGCAAAATGCAAGCGTTCAGAGGAACCCGCCGCCACGCAAAAATCCCGCAAAGGAGGAATAGGGCCTCCTTGCGAGCACGCCCTTGGCGCGGAAGAGCATGTTTTCCTCGAATTTTACCGACACGCCGCATCCCACGCCCGCCTCCTTGGGGGTGGAGACCGCCTGTGCGGGCACCCCTGCCGCTTTGAGGGCGGAGAGGAAGTCGAGCGATTGCGCGCGTGAACGAAATACCGCGAGTACCGTCATATTTTTGACCTGCCTTCGTATATTATACCGAAAAACCTTCGGGAGAATAAAACCATGATCTATCTCGACAATGCCGCGACGGGCGGCACCAAGCCCGCGGCCGTACAGAGCGCCGTGCTCGCCTCCATGAAGCAATGCGCCAACCCCGGGCGGAGCGGCCACCGCCTCTCCCTCGCCCAAAGCGAACACGTCCTCGCCTGCCGCAACCTGCTCTCGGAGCTCTTCGACGGCTACGGCTACGAGCGGGTCGTCTTCACGAGGAGCTGCACCGAAGCGCTCAACTATGCCATCCTCGGCATCCTCGATGAGGGCGACCACGCCGTGTGCACGGCCCTCGAACACAACTCCGTCCTCCGCCCCTTGGAGCACCTCAAAAAGACGCGCGGAGTGTGCTACGACGTCGTGCCGCTCGATGAAAACGGAGGGCTGAACGCGGACATGGTGGCCTCCTTTGTGACGGAGAAGACCAAGCTCGTCTGTATCACCACGGCCTCCAACGTCACGGGCTACGCACCCGACATCAAGGCGATCCGCGCAAAACTTCCCGAAAAAGTTCTCCTGCTCGCCGACGGGGCACAGGGCGCGGGGCATCTGCCCGTCCGCATGCGGGAATGGGGCGTCGACGCGTTGGCGCTCGCGGGGCACAAGGGACTGCACGCCATACAGGGCGCGGCGGCACTGCTCTTTTCCGACCGCTTCGAGCCCTCTCCCATCCTCTTCGGGGGCACGGGCAGCGAGAGTTTCAATGCCGACATGCCCGCCTTCTATCCCGACCGTCTCGAGGCGGGGACGCTCTCCTATCCCGCCATCTGCTCGCTGTTCGAGGGGGCCCTGCTCGTGAAGGCGCGCCGCGAGGGGGACGCAGAACATCTCCTGTCTTTAACGGCCGCCCTGCACGAAGGACTGCCCGCGGCAGGGTGCGTCGCCTACTCCAAGCCCAACCCCTGCGGGATCGCCGCCTTCCGCCACGAAAAATACGATTCGGAGGAGGTCGCGACCATGCTCTCGGAGCGCTTCGACATCGCCGTCCGCGGCGGTCTGCACTGTGCTCCCCTTGCCCACCGCGCGCTCGGGACCTTTCCCGCGGGGCTCGTGCGTGCCTCCTTTTCGGCCTTTCAGGGGATGCGGGAGGTAAGGGCTCTGCTCGGCGCCCTTGCGCGGCTGTAGAGCACAAATGCCTAATTCGTTCACACAACACTTGGTCGTAATAAGATTCTTCGCGGATGGGCAGTTCGCTCTCATTCGTACTCTGCTGGCTCAGAATGACGCTTACATGCGTTTGAGCTCCTCGGCGAGTTTTTTCAGCTTCCTGCGCTTGAACCCGTCGAGCATGGGGGAGATCTGGGCATAGAAGGCGTCGATCTGCCCGTTGGTGAGGGTGCCCTCCCGCTTGCCCTGCACGGCGCGCGCATAGATGGCTTTCAGAATGTCCTCCTCGCTGCGGCCGCTGTACTCTTTGAGAAGCGCGTCTGCCTCTTTCAGCCACGCGGCGTCATCCTTTTCGGGCGGATCCGCGGGCGCCTCTCTTTCCTTGGGCGTGTTCTTGGGTGTGTTCTTGGGTGTGAAGTTTGCAAAATCGTCCATAGTCACCTCTCTTTCATCCTATGCACGAACACCGTTTTTTTGTTTGCGGCATACGATTGAGACATGGAGACTCTCGTTCTGTTATTTCTACTCATCTATGCGGGCGGCGACGAAGAGATGCGCTCGCGCCTGAAAAATCTCTTGGATCTCTACCGTGAAAACCGCGCGCTCATCCAAGCACTGACGCAAAACGTGGCACCCATGTCCGATGACAGGCCCTCGGAAACTCCCGGAGAGCCTGCGGGCAGCTCCATGCGGGAAGACGAAAAAGACCGGCCCCGCGGGGAGACCGGCACTGTGCAGGATGTGGATATCGATGTTCTCAGGCGCTATCTCGGCAGCCTTCACCAAGCGTAGTCTTGGAAACGCGCCCCTCGCCGCATGAGGCCTTGCGGGTGCTTCAACGGATCAGGGCGAGCACGGCGCTCAAAAAGACGTCCTCTTTCCCCGCGGTGGCGGGTGCGTCGATGGCGACCGCTCCGTCCTCCGTCGTCACGCCCACGCCGTGGATGGTCTTCCCGTTCGGCCAGAACATCTGCGCGTCGGTGAGTTTGAGAACGTTGCCCGCCATGTCCGTGAAGGAAGACTGCATGATACCCTTGCCGTAGGTGGCCCCCGTCTCCGCGCGGAGGAAGATGTTGCCGTAGGGCAGGGTACCGTAGGAGATGAGCGCCCCGATGAGGCACTCCGAGGCCGAGGCCGTGTTCTCGTCGGCGAGGATGTAGACTTTGGCGTCCTCCCCGAAAAATTCGCCGAACCTGTTCGCGGGCGCCCGCCACTTCTTCTCACTCCCGTTTTTATCGCGCGAGACCGCCACGACGGGAGCACTCTCCTCTGCGCCGCGCAGGAGCAGGGCCGCGATGCCCTGGAATACCGAGAGATACCCGCCGCCGTTGCCCCTCAGATCGAGGATGAGATCTTTCTTGCCGCGCTCCTTCATGGCGGTGAGCGCCGCCTCCGTCTCGGACACGGCCGTGCCGTAGAACTCGTCGAGGCGGAGATATGCCGTGTCGGAAGGCAGCCCTTCGAGCGCACCGAGGGCGGGCGTTCCCTCCCCGGCAAAGCGGAGAGCCCCCTCGCCGTCGCGGTAGAGCACGGAGGAGGTGCGGTAGTTCACCCGCGCGATGGGATAGAGCTTGGCGTCGCTCCCGTCCCGCTCGAACCCGCAGCGGAGCACGAGCTCGTCTGTCCCCGTTACAAAGGCACGGAACGCGGACATGGTACCCGTCTGCAATGTCTCCTCGCTCTTTCCGTAGCCGAGGATATACATGCCGCCGAGGATGCCCGCACGCTCCGCGGGGGAACCGCCCACCGTGCGCACGATGAGAAGTTCCTCCCCATCGGCACGGAACTGCAAGCCGAAGTCGGCGCGGTTGCCCTCATGCTGCTTATAGAGCGCGGCATACTCCTCGCGGGTGTAGTATTCCGAATAGGGATCGAGGGCGAAGTCGTCGAAGAAGGCGCCGTAGAGCTCCTCCTCCGTGACGCCATTATAATAATGGTTTTCCGCCGTCCGCACCGCCCAAAGCAGACTTCGGGCATTTTGGCCGATGGAGAGCAGGTGCCCGAACCACCCGAGCGAGAAAAAGAGAAGGGCCGCGAGCACGCAGCAGGCGGCCGCAAGCACCCTCTTCGAAGCGCTTTTCTTTGCGGGGAACTCCGTCCCCTCCTGTTTTTGTCTGTCCATATGCCTTCCTTCGGCGCGTCCGCGGGGCGGGCTTACACCGCAGCAGTCGCGCCATTTTGAGCAGTTTTCGCCTCAGACTGCGCCATTTTGAGCAGTTTTCGCCTCAATTCACGCCTTTTCGAGCAATTTATAGAGGATCGTGATGACGCGGAAGGTGACCGCGTCGGAAAACTTTCTGATGTTCAGCCCCGTCGCGCGCTCGATCTTGTCGAGACGGTAAGAGAGGGTATTGCGGTGCAAAAAGAGGTTACGGCTGGTCTCGGAGATGTTCAGGCTGCTCTCCAAGAACTCCTCGGCCGTCGCCGTCATCTCTTCGTCTTCGAAGATCTCCGCCGCCCCCTCGACGTGGAACTGTTCAAGATAGTCCTCGATGCGGACGCGGGGCATGTCTTCGAGGAGGCGCACGAGCAGGTATTCGCGGTAGGAATGCACCTCGCCTTCCCCGCCAAAGAGCGAACTCATGCGCACGGCTGCCGCGGCCTGCGAATAGGAGAAGGCGATCTCGCGGAAAGACTTCACCTCGCATCCCGTGCCCACGCTCGCCTTCACGCCGAGCTCTTCATAGAGCGATTGGGCGAGGAAGGTGCCGAATTCGAAGGCCGTCTGGTCCTCTTCGGTGAATTTCACGACGCCGATGCACCCCGTGTCCGTGAAGACGGCCTGCTCTCTCCCCTCTTCGAGGAGCATCCGGATGTGTTCGATCGACTCCGCGGCCAAGCGGTCGGGGACGACTTCCGCGGCAAAGCAGGGCCCGTCGGTGAGACCGTATTTCTCCATGAAGCGGAAGGCACGCCAATGCCCGCCGTCGCCGAGGAGCACGCTTTTGAGCTCATCCCGCCTGTCTGCATAGGGCTCTTTGCTGCACACGGAGACGAGATAGGCCGCCAGCTTTGCACTGCGCTCGGCCTCCTCCCCCGCGCCCGCCACATAGGCCTCGACGGCACGGTCGCCTTCGCGGAGGAAAAAGGCCGTTTCCTCCCCGCCCCGCGGCGTGAGGTAGATCTCTACGCCCGTCTTCTCGCGGATGTCCTGCAAGAGCGCATTCAGCTGTGCATGTGTTTCCATGGTATTCCCCCGTCGCCCCGTGGAGGGGCTACGCATAGAAGTATACCACGCCGCCCGCAAAAAAGCAAGCGCGTTTTGTCCATTCTTTTGCACGATCCCCCCTCTTCCTGCAATTTCCATTAAAAAAAGGGAAAGATTTTGTATTTTTTTAATTATGAGTTATTGACACGGCCTTTTTTTCATGATATAATAATCAACGTACTATGGTTTTCAACGAAAACGGAGGTTATTTATGAGCAACACTGTTTACAAGGCGGGCTCGGTCCCCACGGTAAGATATCGCGTCCTCGCGATCGTCTTCTTCCTGCTTGCGCTTGCCGGCCTCTTCCTCGGCTATTTGGGGAACTATGTCGGTCTCCTCGCGCACAGCGGAGCAACCCTGTATGCGCAAAGTGGGATCGCCCTCAACGCGGGCACTCTCGTGAAAGGAACGCTGTTCGGCTACATCTTTTCGATGCTGAAATACTTCTTCACGGGCGGTCATCTCGCATTTTCCGGCCAATCCTTCGGCTACATCGCGCTCGAACTGCTCGGCCTTGCACAGGTCCTCTTCCTCGCGCTTGCCGTCGTGCTCTCGCTCGTGCTCGGCATCGCTGCCTGCATCGGCAAGGGGAAGACCACGAGAAATTGCGCCATGCTCTCGGGCTACCTCGTAGCGCTCGCATACCTCTGGGTATTCGTCACCGTGCTCTTCTACGGCACAAACACGGATACTGCCTCGCTTACACTGCTCGGGGTGACGTTTGCGCTTGACTTCCCCACGCTCATCGTGGGCGGCGCTACCCTCCTCATCCTTCTCGTCGTCTCCATCTGCCGCAGAAAGTTCGTGGGCCTCTTCAATGTGCTCAGCGTGCTTTTGATGGCGGCATGCGCGGCCATCTTCTGCGCGAAGGGCGACTCGATCTTCATCAACTATGCCAATGACTTCATCGGCGGCAAGATCGGGGACATGGTCATCCGCATTTCCGTGGCGGTGCTCATCGGGTTGCTTACATTCAACCTCGTGCTCAGCGTGCTCCGTTTGAACGCGAAGCGCTTCTATCCCTTCGATGCAGTCCGCTATGCGCTCCTGCTCCTTGCGGTCATCGTCTTCAACGTCGTCATCATCGTGAAGATGCCTCTTGAGGGCGGCCGTTGGGCACTCTTCCATCGCGCACACTTTGCGGTATACGGCAACATCGCCCTTCTCGGCGCCTCCCTTCTCGCCTTCCTGTTCGGCATCTTCAATTCCCTCCTGATCTGCAAGCGCCGCCGCGACCGCAATGCGCGCAACGTAGCCGCCCAGCTCAGCAAGGATTCCATCGACCGTGACGGCGACGGGTATGAAGCGCCTTACGCGCCCGCACCTGCGGCAACATCGGATAATTATGATGCCGCGCCCGCACCCGCGTATCCTTATAACCAACCGGCACCTCAGCCGCAACCTTACCCCGCGCCGCAGCCCTATGCGCCTTACAGCCAGCCCGCGCCTCAGCCTCAGCAGCCGGTGATCCAACCCGTTGTGCAGCCGATGCCGTTCCCTGTTCCTACGCCGCAGGCCGCGCCCGCACCCGCACCTCAACCGATGCCCATGCCGATGCCTATGCCGATCCCGATGCCTATGCCCATGGGGATGGGAATGGGAATGGGTATGGGGATGCAGCCCCCGATGCGCCCGATGCCTCCTTTCCAGCAGCCCGCGCCTCAGCCTGCACCCGCTCCCGCGCCCATCGTGTTGCAACAGGCTCCCGCAACGCCTCCCGTTGTGATCCTGCAGATGCCGCCCGTATATCCTCAGCCCGTGCCGGTTCCCTATCTCCAGCCCGTGCAGCAGATCGTAGCGCAACCGCAGCAGCAGGCATTGCCCGCACCCGCACCTCAGCCTGAGCCCCAGCCCGCGCCTCAACCCGAGCCTCAGCCTCAGCCCGAGCCTGCACCTGCACCTCAACCCGAGCCTCAGCCCGAGCCCGCTCCCGCACCTGCACCTCAACCCGAGCCTCAGCCGGCACCTGCTCCCGCACCCGCTCCCGCACCTCAACCCGAGCCCATCCAGGAGAACACGCTCAGCGCTTTCGAGCGCCAGATGCTCGCGATGGCAAGGGCCATGGCGGAAGAGAACGAGTCCGCACCGCAGGGTGCGCCCGCTCAGCCCGCACAGGCAGCACAGGCAGCGCCTGCACAGGCAGAGCAGACGGGCAAATACGCCAACGGCTACGATTCCTTCATCGAGACGCTCACCGAGGATGAAAAGAGCGAGTTCCATGCCCTCTTCATCAACCATGTGAAGGGTGACTTCGGTCTTCCTACATACGTCATCGGCGGCGACAACCAAGAGTTCTTCGGCCGCGTGTTCGGTGCGATCCCGCAGTTCAACAAGTACATCTCGCCCGAACTGCTCGACAAGATCTTCGACTACGGCAACTGATGACGGAAAACCTACAAACAAAAAAAGAAGCCCCCGGGCTTCTTTTTTTATGGTTGTTTTGTATGACTTGCCCAAGCTCGTGCGAGCGCTCCTTGGCGCCCCTGTAAGGGGAGCTGGCCCGCGGCCCTTTGCGGGCCTGAGGGGTTTCGCGCCCGAGCCCAACCCGAGCGCCATTTCTGCCCGACCAAGCTCAATCGAAGCGTCATTCTGAGCCGCATCGGCTTGGATCTAAGCGAACTGCTCATCCGCGAAGAATCTTACTACGCCCAAGCCCGTGTGAACGATAGTCGGACTTCGTTCTTCGGGATCCTTCGAAGACAGCCGCATTGGACTCCGTATTGCCATTTCGGCTCAGGATGACGCGCTTACCACCACACGGACTCCGTATAAGGGGATACACTCACGCGGCAAGGGCGCCGCCCTCGGTATGACAGCTTACCACACCGCGCCCAAGCCCGTGTGAACGACCAAAGCATTCCAAATACGTCACCCTGAGCAAAGTCGAAGGGTCACCGCAGTCTTATAATAAGGTGATGTTTACTTCGCCTACGGCTCGTGTCGCGCTTAGAATCACAAATAGAAGCCTCGCGCGGTCGACACAGCTCAACATGACGTATTTAGAACACGAATTTACGTTCCGATGAAGACGATGATACCCTCTTCGTCGCTGTAATCGCGGCGGTCGGCGAGTGCGTCGACGAGGTAGAGCCCCCTGCCGTTCTCCGCGGCGGGGTCGGGCGGCGTGCATGCGGGAGGCGGGTCGAAGGGCACCTGTCCGCGTACGGCAAGCCGCACCGTATCACCCACGCGGCTGAACGTAAACCGTGCGCATCCCCCGCCGTATTTTACGGCATTGGAGAGCAGTTCGCAGGCAACGAGACGGGCATTGAACACCGTGCTCTCGGGCAGTCCCGTGAGCGAGCGGCACATGACGGCAACGGCGCCGAGAGCTTCTTCCCAACTATCCACTCTCATTCCGCCATCCCCTTTTTCAACGTTTCGCGCATCTTTTCGAGCACGCGGCGTTCGAGGCGGGAGACGTACATCTGGGACACGCCCAACCGCTTTGCCGTCTCCGTCTGCGAGAGGCCGTCTAAGTAGCGGTATTCGATGACCTTTCGCTCGGCGGGCCGCAGTCCCTTCATGGCAGATTCGAGCACGTCGCGCTGTTCGACTGCTTCGAGCGCCCCATCGTCTGCGGCGGCCACGACCTCGTGAAAGTCCCCTCCGCGCTCGCTGTCGGGCACGGGGCTGTCGAGGGAGACCACGCCCCCCGCTTCGGCAATGCTCACCACTTCTTCCTCGCTGACGTTGAGCCGTGCGGCGATCTCCCGCGCCGTGGGCTGTTTGCCAGTCTCTGCGAGCAGTTCTTCCGCCGTCTTGCGGATGCGAAGTTTGAGCTCGTTGACCCGCCGCGGCAGGTGAATGAGGCGGGAGCGGTCGCGGAAGTAATTCTTGATCTCGCCCGTGATGGTCGGCGTGATGAAGGTGGAGAATTTCACCCCCTGCGACACGTCAAAACGCTCGACACCCTTGATGAGTGCGAGCGATGCGACTTGGTAGAGGTCGTCGTATTCCACACCGCGCCCCACGAACTTCTTCGCGAGCATCTCGGCGATGTAGAGATAGCGCTCCACGATCTCGTTTCTGAGGGAAACGTCCCGCGTGGCAGCGTAGGTTGTAAAGAGTTCTGCCTCTTGCATGCTTAGAACCGTATCGTCACGCCGACGAGCCGCCCGCGTTTTTCAAAGGCGACCTGCGCCGCCAAGGCCTCGAGCAGAGCCTCGGAGATCTCGTCCTCGGGGACGTCTTCGGCGTCATCCGCCATACCCATGCCCGAAAGTGAGATACACAGACCCTCTTCCTCGGCAAACGAGACGGCCGCGCGGCGGTATCCCGCATGCATCAGAAGGAGCAGGCTCTCCGTGACGCAGACCTTGCAGTCTTCGCTGGCGTCGAGGTCCATGCCCGCGAGCGAACAGATGCCGCCCGTCGTGAGCCGCACCGTCGTCATGATCTCGCCCCCGAGCGGGAGCTCCAACTTCATGAGATCTTTCATTCCTCTATCTCCATCACTTTATCGAGGGCACAGATGACAAAGAGCTTTTTGAGGCGGGGTTGCAGACGGCGGAGAATGAGCCTTCCGCCCTGCTCCGCGACATGTTTTTTGAGCTTGACGAGCGTGCCGAGCGTCGTGGAGTCGATGAATTCGAGCTTTGCGCACGAAAAGACGAGGTCGCCCCCGCTGTAATTGCCCAAAACTTCGGCATAGAATTCGTCGCAGTTGCCCGCGTCGATCTCCCCCGCAAGCCCGAAGCAAAGCGGCTCGCGCGAGAGCAAGGTCATCTCCTGCATAGTTACCTCCCCGCCGCACATCCCTGCACGGCTTATTTTTTTATACCACCCGCGGGGCGGTCTTCAAACAGCATAGAGGAAATTTTTTCAAAAAATCGCATTCAGATCGGGTAGAACGAGGTCGGGAACGTCCGGAAAGTTCTTCATGCTCTCCGCCGTCGTCTCCCCCGAGAGCACGAGAATGGCGTGCATGCCGTTGTTGTTGGCAAAACGGATGTCCGTGTGCATGCGGTCGCCCACCATGCACATCCTCTCTTTGGTTACGCCAAACCGCCGCGCAAGGCCTTCGCCCATCCCTGCATTGGGCTTGCCGACGATGAGGTCGGGCCGTCTCCCCGAAGAGACCTGCAAAAGGGCCAAAAAACTTCCCACATCGGGCATGGAGCCGTCCGCCGTCGGGCAGACGTCGTCGGGGTGCGTCGCGATGAAGGGCAGGCCCGCGCGCAGGAAACGGTCGAGGGTGCGGAGCTTTTCAAAGGTCAGCCCGGTGTCATAGGCTAGCACGCATAGATCGGGCGCCTCGTCCTCCAAGAGAACGCCGTAGGAGGCAAACTCCTCCCTGAGCGCCGCGGTGCCGACGAGGTAGACCTTCTGCCCGCATTTTTCGCGCATGAGGTATTCGGCGGTAGCCATGCCCGAGGTATACACCCCGTCTCCCTCTTCGAACAGGCCGATGCGGCACAGTTTTTCGCGGTACTCGGCCTCCGTCTTGGAGGAGTTGTTGGTGAGGTAGACGAGCCGTTTGCCCATTGCCCGCAGCCGTGCGAGCGTCTCCCGCATGCGGCCGATGGGCCGTTCGCCGAGATAGACCGTCCCGTCTAAATCGAGGAGGAAGAGGTCGGCCGCGGAAAGAAGGGTTGTCGTATCCATGGAGACCTCCTAAATGAAGAGCAGCACGGCGCAGGCGATATAGCCGCACGCGATGCCGAGAAGCAACATGCCGCCGAGAATGGCAAGCCCCTCTTTTCTTTCGAGCAGGATGAGATAGCCGAGGCCGGCGTTTACAGTCAGCCCCGCCAACAGCCCGCCGAACCCGATGCCGCCGAGGGCATAGACTTCCGCGAGCACCACCGAGGAGGCGCAGTTGGGAATGGCACCCACGAGAGCGCACACGAGCGGCTGGACCCAATATGCCGACTCCTGCATGAAGGAGATGAAGCGGGCCTCGCCGATCGCATAGATGATCAGCCCGAAGGCAAGGTTGACGAGAAACACGAACGCCGCCACCTGCAACGCATGCAGAAGGGGCGAGACGAGGTAGAGGGAGAGCTTGCTCTTGTGCTTGTGCTCGCAGGGCGAGAGCTCGTCGCACGCGCAGTCCCCGTGCGCATGTTCCTCTTCGTCCTCCCCGTCATGCCCGTGTTCATGCGCATGGGGATGTTCATGGGTATGGCCATGCTCGCTGTAGGAGCCGCTGCCGTCATGTTCATGGGGGTCAAGGTGCGGCTCTTCTGCGTTTTCCGAAGCCAGATCGCGGACATGGTCCCCCTCTTTGTGGTCATGCACGGGAATTGGCAGGGGCTTGCGGCGGAGAGCTGCGTCGAGCAGATAGGCGATCCCGATGCCGAGGAGGAAGCGGATGCCGATGAGCAGGGCGACGGTGACGAGTTTCTCGAGGAGGGGCAACCCCGAAAAGAGGAGCACGATGAGGCCCTCGTCGCTGGTGGTGAGGAAGACGGCAAAGAGCGTGCCGAGGGTGATATGGCGGTGCTTATAGAGCTTGGCAGCCATGACGGAGAAGCCGCACATGGGCACGGTGCCGAGCGCGCCGCCGATGAGGGGTGCGAACTTGCCGCTGAGCGCGCGGACGGGACGGCCGACCCCCGTGTTGTGCTCCATGATCTCGATGAGGATGTAGAGCACGAAGAGGAAGGGAAAGAGCTTGACCGTATCCAAGAGCGCATCCAAAACGACGTCCCACATAGCAAATTCCCTCCTTACAAATTTTCTCTATCATGATAGCTCTTTTTGGGGATTTTGTCAAACGTTTTCAGAGCAAAGTTGCGTGCTATAAAGCCCTCGCGCATTATCGTGGCGGTAAGCGCGTCATACCGAACGCGGCGTCCTTGCCGCGTGAAGTGTATCCCCTCAAACGCAGTCCGACCCTCATACCGAGGGCGTAAGCCCGAGCGTATCCTGAGCGAATCGGCATAATAGATCCACATCAGCCAATGCTGATGTTTTCATTGGGGCTTATCGCTCAAGATTCACTCACCCGCTACGCGGGTTCGGAATGAGGGACGGCGGTACGAAGTCCGACGAAAAGCTCCTCCTCGGGGAGGAGCTGTCACGCGCGAGCGTGACTGAGGTGGGGAATACAACCGTTCCTTCCGCTTTTTTATAAGACCTTTATACGGTCAATCAATATAGTCCCCACCCCCCTACCCCCCTCCCCAAGGAGGGGGTATCGCTTACACGAGCCCCCGTCGCAGACATGGTACCCTCACACGCAGTCCGCGTTGTGGTAAGCGCGTCATCCTGAGGCGTAATGATAGAACGAAGTCCGTCGTGGCTGTCCCCGAAGGATCCCGAAGTACGAAGTCCGACTATCGTTCAAACGGGCTTGGTCGTAGCAAGATTCCTTCGCGGATAAGCAGTTCGCTCTATTTTTTCTTGGTCGGCTACTTCGCGCTACGCGCTCGTGTCGACCTTGGTAGCACAATCAGAAGCCTCGGTCGGGCAGAATGACGCTCGGGTTGGGCTCGGTCGGGCAGAATGACGCTTCGATTGAGCCCCGTCGCCACCCCACCCCCCTACCCCTCTCCCATGGCATCAAAAAAGAGCGCCTGCTTGGCAGACGCTCCTTCTCGCTGATCGCTTATTCTTCGTCTTTGTTGTCCTCGACGGATGCCTCGGCCTCTTGTGCCTTGCGCTTGGCTTCCATCTTGGCGTCGTGCTTGGCCTGCTTCTTCATCTCCTTGGTGACAACGCGGGCCGCGTCGATCTGAGCCTGCATCTCCTGCGGTGTGGGAGGTACGAACGCCGCACCCTCCGCATTCTCGGGGATGACCTCGTAGTGCTCATCGCGCTCGAGCATGGTAGCCTCGGTGATGCCGTCGAAGAGGTGGATGTGACGCGCGTCGAAGGCAAGCTCGACGACCGTCCCCAGCTCAACCGTCGCACGGGAGGAAATCTTCGCAACCATCTGCGCAGCCGCGTCGACGATGGTCGTCTTCTCGCTCTGGTAGTCGACATCGCAGTAGATCTGCATTTCGGCGCCGAGTTTTTCGATGACTTCGATCTTGGCCTTGACGATGGTCTCGGGCGAGGTCTCGATGAAGCGCTGGTCCTCGTGGATATCCTCGGGACGGACGCCGAGCGTGACTTCTCTGCCCGTGTTTTTGTATTGGTCAAGGTTCTTGATCTTGGCAACGACGGTCTCGGGGAGAAGGATCCTGTTCCCGCCGATGAAGTTGACGTAGATCTTGCCGCCCTCTTCGGTGATGGTGGACTTCTTGAAGAAGTTCATCTGAGGCGTGCCGATGAAGCCCGCGACGAAGAGGTTGATGGGATAATCGTAGAGGTTCTGAGGGGTATCCACCTGCTGCATGAAACCGTCTTTCATGACAACGATACGGGTACCCATGGTCATGGCCTCGATCTGGTCGTGGGTGACGTAGATGAACGTCGTGCCGAGGCGGACATGGAGCTTGGAGATCTCGGTACGCATCTGGGCGCGGAGCTTAGCATCCAAGTTGGACAGAGGCTCGTCGAGAAGGAAGACCTTGGGCTTACGGACGATGGTACGGCCGAGCGCGACACGTTGGCGCTGACCACCGGAAAGAGCCTTGGGCTTACGGGAGAGATAATCGGTGATACCGAGGATCTCGGCGGCCGCCTTGACGTCACGGTCGATGACTTCCTTGGGCACCTTGCGGAGCTTGAGACCGAAGGCCATGTTGTCGTAGACGGACATGTGGGGATAGAGGGCGTAGTTCTGGAAGACCATGGCGATATCTCTGTCTTTGGGGACGACGTCGTTGACGAGTTTGCCGTCGATATAGAGCTCGCCCGAGGAGATCTCTTCGAGACCCGCGATCATGCGGAGCGTGGTGGACTTGCCGCAGCCGGAGGGGCCGACGAAGACCATGAATTCCTTATCCCTGATCTCGAGGCAGAAATTGAAGACTGCCTGGTTGCCGCCGGGATAGATTTTGTTGATGCCTTTGAGTAAAAGACCGGACATAATTTCCTCCCAAAAAGATTAAGGTATTGATTTAGTTATATTTTACACGAAACGGGGAAAAATAGCAAGAGAAAAAACGCACGAAGATAGCGGCGCAATTTGTATAACTTGCACAAATCGCATGACATATACGTCATGCAGATAAAGCACTATATCGTTGTGGTAAGCGCAAAGCCCTCTCGCTGTCCCTGTAAGGGAAAGTGGCGCACTGCCCTTGTGCGCCGAAAGGGTTTCTCGGCTTCCCCCCTGGGGAAGCTGTCGAGCAAGGCGAGACTGCCCGACCGAGGTTTCTGATTGTGCTACTAAGGTCGACACGAGCGCGTAGCGCGAAGTATGAGGCCTCATCCGCCCCTTACGGGGCACCTTCCCCGGAAGGGAAGGCAAGGGGTCGCCCACACGGGCCCTGTCGCCACCCCACCCTCTACCCCCTCCCATGGAGGGGGCAAAAAGGGAAAGTCATTCCCCCATTTCGAACAAAAAGCCCCATACCATGTCCAAGGTATGAGGCTCTGTAATTCAATTCTAACGAATATTGCCGCTTTAAGCCACGCTTCGCACAGTTCCGCCGACTTTCATTTATGCCGACTTTTTGTAGACGATCTTGGGCTTGGCGCCGTCGGAGACGCACTCCCGCGTGATGATGACTTCCTCCACGTTCTTCTCCGTCGGGATGTCGAACATGATGTCCGTCATGATGCCCTCGATGATGGTGCGAAGGCCGCGCGCGCCCGTTTTCAGGCGGATGGCAGTCCCCGCGATTTCCCGCACGGCCGCCTCCTCCACCGTCAGCTTCACGCCGTCAAACCCCACGAGCTTCTGGTATTGCTTGATGATGGCGTTCTTGGGCTGCGTGAGGATGTTGACGAGGGCGTCTTCGTCGAGCGCTTGCAGGGCGACCACGATGGGGATGCGCCCCACGAACTCGGGGATCAGCCCGAACTTGGTGAGATCTTGCGGCTTGACGTCGTCGAGCAGGGTGTAGTCCACCTCATTCTCGCCGAGTTTGACCTTGCCGCCGAAGCCGAGGCCGGAATCGTCTTTGCGGGCCCCGACGATCTTATCCAGCCCGACGAATGCACCGCCGCAGATGAAGAGGATGTTGGTCGTGTCGATGTGCATGCAGTCCTGCTGGGGGTGTTTTCTGCCGCCCTGCGGGGGGACGTTTGCCACCGTGCTCTCGATGATCTTGAGGAGCGCCTGCTGCACGCCCTCGCCCGAGACATCCCGCGTGATGGAGACGTTCTCCCCCTTGCGCGCGATCTTGTCGATCTCGTCGATATAGATGATGCCGCGCTGGGCCCGTTCGATGTCGTAATCGGCGTTCTGGATGAGTTTGAGGAGGATATTTTCGACGTCCTCGCCGACATACCCCGCCTCGGTGAGCGTGGTGGCGTCACTGGTCGCGAAGGGCACGTTGAGAATTTTGGCGAGCGTGCGCGCGAGCAACGTCTTGCCGCTGCCCGTCGGCCCCAAAAGGAGGATATTGCTCTTCTCGATCTCCACGTCGTCGTCTTGCTTGCCCTCGGCGAGCGCGTTGATGCGCTTGTAGTGGTTGTAGACGGCGACAGAGAGCACGCGCTTGGCCTTATCCTGCCCGATGATATACTTGTCGAGTTCCTCTTTGATCTCGGCGGGCTTTTTGAGCTCCACCTTCTCGGCGCTCTGTGCGGGCGCCTTTTCCATCATGTCACGGCAGAGCTCCACGCATTCATCGCAGATGGCGACGCCGTCGGGCCCCGAGATGAGCTTCTTGGTCTTGCTCTTCTCCTTTCCGCAGAAGGAACAGTGCTGTTCGTATTTACCTGCCATAAAACTCCTTACAAATTTTGATGTCGCGAAGGGTCTGTCGCGGACATGGGTGCCACGGATGAGCTCATCCCATGCTTTCAGCGCTTGACGTAGACGCGGTCGATGATGCCGTATGCCATAGCCTCGTCGGCGGAGAGATAGTTGTCGCGGTCGGTATCCCGCGCGACGATCTCATAGGGCTTGCCCGTATTCTCGGCGAGGATGCGCGTCATCTTATCCTTGATTTTCAGAATGTGCTCGGCCTGTATCTTGATGTCGCTCGCCTGACCCTGTGCGCCGCCGAGGGGCTGGTGGATCATGATCTCGCTGTTCTTCAAAGCAAAGCGCTTGCCCTTGGCCCCCGAGGAGAGCAGGAAGGCGCCCATCGAGGCCGCCATGCCGATGCAGATGGTCGAGACGTCGCACTTGATGTAGTTCATCGTGTCGTAGATGGCCATGCCCGCGGAGACAGAGCCGCCGGGGCTGTTGATATACAGGCTGATGTCCTTGGAGGGATCCTTGGCTTCGAGGAAGATGAGCTGGGCGACGATGGCGTTGGCCATGGTGTCTTCCACCTCCCCCGAGAGGAAGATGATGCGGTCTTCGAGCAGTCTCGAATAGAGGTCGTAGGAGCGTTCGCCGCCCGAAGTGCGTTCAACGACGTAGGGGATGTTGTAGTAATCTCTGATCATTCCTGTGCCTCCGCGATCATTTGGTTATTTGCCATGAGGAAGTCGAAGAGCTTGCTCACTTTGATGTCGCTCTCGATGTATTGCCTCTGGCGGGGATCCATCGTCTTCTTATATTCTTCGGGCTCCTTGCCGACGGAAGCGGCCTGCTCGGCGATCTTGGCCTCCACTTCCTCCTCCGCGGCGGTGATGTTCTCGAGCGCGATGATCTTTTCCACGATGAGCTGGTTGAGGACGGTCTTTCTCGCGTCGTCCTCGAAATTCTTCATGTATTCCTCGCGCGTGGAGCCGACATAGGCGAGATAGTCTTCAAGCTTGATGCTCTGCTGCATGAGGCTGTATTCCAGCCGCTGCATCGAGAGCTCCTCCTCCCGTTCGATCATGGCCTCGGGGATCTCGGCGGTGGCGTTCTTTGCGATCTCGCCGATGATGGAGTTCTCCGTCATATCGCGGGAGCGTGCCGCTGCGTTCTTTTCGATGCGTTCGCGCACCTTGGCTTTGTAGCCGTCCACGCTGTCCGCCCCCATCTTCTTGGCGAATTCGTCGTCGAAGGCAGGCAGCTGCTTGCCCGTGATCTTATGCAGGGTCACCTTGAAGACGGCGGGCTTGCCTTTCAGCTCTTCGGATTGGTAGTCCTCGGGGAAGGTGACGTTGACGTCGCGCTCCTCGCCGAGGTTCATGCCGACGACGCCCTCTTCGAAGCCGGGGATGAATTGCCCCGAGCCGAGGGTGAGGTCATACCCCTCCGCCTTGCCGCCGTCGAACTCCTTGCCGTCGACGGTGCCGACAAAGTCGATGTTGACGGTATCTTTGAGTGCCGCGGGGCGGTCTGTGACCTCCACGGGCGTTGCGATGCGCTCGCGGACGGAATCGATCTCCCTGTCGACGTCGGCATCCGTAACAGTATAGTCGTAACGGGGGATTTTTATACCCGTATAGGCGCCAAGTTGCACGTCGGGCTTGACGGGAACGGTGGCGATGAGGACGATGTTGCCCGCGTCGAGGTCCGTGCCCTCCCCGATCTCGAAGGAAGCGCGGCCGACGAACTCGTGGTTTTTCTCCTCCTTTTCGATGACGCTCTCATAGTGTTCTTCGAGGAGAAGGTTGAGCGCCTCCTCGTAGAAAAGGCCCTTGCCGTAGTAGAGCTCGAGGATGTGGCGGGGCACCTTGCCCTTGCGGAAGCCGTTGACGGCATACTTGTGGCGGTTCTCTTTGAACGCCTTGTCGTTGGCCTCGGCCCATTCCTCGGGGGAGAAGGTCATGGAGATCTTCACCGTGCTCTTTTCCGCAGTTGCGATTTCGTAATTCATTTCTGACTCCTATTCACTTTCTATGTTTTTGCACCCCATATTTTAGCATATCGCGCGCGAAAAGAAAAGCGTTTTTGTTTACATTTTTTGCTTTTTACGGTATAATGGTGGAAAAACCGCCGTCCGCACGCAAAGAGGGACGGCAGGGGGACGGGAAACATGCCGCAGGACGCATTTACGCTCAGACACATCGCGCGCGAACTCAACGGGCTCATCGGGGGCGGGCGCATCAACAAGATCATCCAGCCCGACAAGGACGAGGTGCATCTCATCCTCTACACGGGCGGGCGCACGAGAAAGCTGATCCTGAGTACCAACGCCTCGGAATGCGGGGCCTATTTCGACGCCTCGGAGACGGAGGTCCCCCTCGTCGCGCCCAATTTCTGCATGTTGCTCAGAAAGCACATCCAGGGCGCCGAGATCTTATCCGCCGAACTCGTGGGATTCGAGCGCATCATGCTCTTCCGCATGCGGGGGAGCACGGAGTTCGAGACGGCCGAGCACCGCCTCTATCTCGAAGTCATGGGCAAATACTCCAACCTCATCCTGTGCGACGGGCAGGACGTCATCCTCGGCGCCCTGAAAATGACCTCGCTCGACGCGGGCACCAAGCGCATGATCTTCGCGGGGGTGAAATACGCTCTCCCCGCCCCGCAGGAGGGAAAGGTGAGCGCCTTGGACAGGGCCGCCCTCGCCGCCGTGCTCCAAAATGCCCCCTCCGACCTCGGGCACTACCTCTTCACCCGCGTCATGGGCCTCGCCCCCTCGACGGCGGAAAACATTGCCGCTTCCTACCGCGGCGGAGACCTCACAGAGCACGTTTACAACTATATCTTCTCGGACATGGTATGCCCCTGCGTCGTCATGCGGGACGGGATCCCCGTCGATTTTGCAGCGAGGATGACGGAGGGCGGGCAAGCATTCGAAACGCTCTCGGAGGCGCAGTCTTACTACTACGCCCGCCGGCGCACGGCAAAGAAGTTTGAGGGGACCAAGCGCAGGCTGAACGCAGCGGTCTCGGCCGCCGTCAAGAAGCAGGAAAAGCGGCTGGCCCAGATCCTCGAAAAACAGCGCGAATGTGCCGACTGCGAACAGCTCCGCGTCAAGGGGGAGGTGCTTACGGCCAATCTCTACGCGCTCTCCCGCGGCATGCAGGGGGCCGAGCTCGACAATTGGTACGACGGCACGCGCATCAGGATCGCCCTCGACGCCCGCCTCACCCCCTCCGAGAACGCGCAGAGCTACTTCAAACGCTACCGCAAGCAAAAGCGCACGCTCGAGATGCTTGCCCCGCAGGAAGCCGAGACGCGCGAGGAGCTGGAATACCTATTGAGCCTCTCCGCGGCACTCGCCTCGGCGGAGACGGAGGAAGACCTGCTCTCGGCGGAGGAGGAACTCATGCAGGCGGGGCTCATCCGCGAGCAACAAAAGCGGACCAAGAAGCGGCCGGAAGTGCCCTTCCGCACCTTTGAAAAAGAGGGGTTCCGAATCGTTGCGGGCCGCAACAACTTGCAGAACGACCGCCTCGTGCGCGGCGCCTCCCCCGACGACTTCTGGCTGCACGCCCGGCGCTACCACTCCTGCCACGTCATCGTGAAGACGGAGGGACGGGAAGTCCCCGCCGAAGTTTTGCAATACGCCGCCGACATCTGCGCGCGCTACTCCGACTCGCGGGATGACCGCGTCCCCGTCGACTGTTGCCGCGTCAAATTCGTGAAAAAGCCCAAGGGCGCCAAGGCGGGTTTCGTCACCTATTCCTCTTTCACGACGCTCGCAGGAAACCCCGCAGAGCTCAAATAGACCTTTTTTGTGCCACCCATGTCCGAGACGGACGCTCACATAAACAAAAAAGACAGCCGCGCTGTCTTTTTCTTTTTGGCGGGAGTTCTCACGCGAAGAGCTGCGTGGAGAGGTATCTGTCGCCGCCGTCGGGGAAGATGACGACGATGTTCTTGCCCGCATTTTCGGGGCGCTTGGCAAGCTCCTTTGCCGCCCAAAGCGCCGCGCCCGAGGAGATCCCGGCGAGAAATCCCTCCTTCCCGATCTCCCTGCCCGCGGCAAAGGCGTCCCCGTCGGTGACGGCAATGATCTCGTCGATGACAGTTCGGTCGAGCACGGCGGGCACGAATCCCGCGCCGATGCCCTGTATCTTGTGCGCCCCTGCGACGCCCTTGCTGAGGACGGGCGAAGAGGCAGGTTCGACGGCGACCACCTTCACGGCAGCATTCCGCTCTTTGAGATATCTGCCCGCACCCGTGAGCGTGCCGCCCGTGCCCACGCCCGCGACGAGGATGTCCGCCTTGCCCTCCATGTCTCTCCAGATCTCGGGGCCCGTCGTCAGGTAGTGGACGCGCGGATTGGCGGGGTTCGTGAACTGCCCCAAGATGACGCCGCCGCGTTGCTCTTTCAATTCCTCCGCGCGCGCAATGGCGCCCTTCATCCCCTTTGCGCCCTCGGTGAGCACCAGCTCCGCGCCGTAGGCCTTGATGAGCCTTCTGCGCTCCTCGCTCATCGTTTCTGGCATGACGATGCAGACATGGTACCCCTTGGCACTGCCGATCGCCGCGATCCCGATGCCCGTATTGCCCGAAGTCGGCTCGATGATGAGCCCGCCCGCAGGGAGCACCCCGCGCGCTTCGGCGTCTTCGATCATGGCAAGGGCGACCCTGTCCTTCACGCTCCCCGCGGGGTTGAAGCATTCGAGCTTGGCGAAAATTTTGGCGTGCAGCCCCGCCTCCGTGCGCCGAAGTTCCACGATGGGCGTGTTCCCCACCGCCTCTGCGATGTTTGTGTACTTTGCCATATTCAAGCCTCCCGGATCGTTTGGCAGAAGACGCCAAGCCCCCCGCAGGAGCTCTTGCCGCACATGCCCCGCCGACCCTTTTCGTTTTATCATATGCAACGCCCGTGACATTTCCATGATACATCTGTGAAATCTGAATGTCGATCCTTTGTGAAACAAAACGCCCCCGAAGGGCGTAATGTATCGGGATCTGCGGCAGTGCGCTACCAATTCAATGTCTTTTCGGGATCGGAAAGGAAATCTGAAAGCGCGGCGATCAAAATTCCCTGTTCGTTATAGCCCGTCAGCACTTCTTCTCCCACGATGACGATCTTCCTGAAAGCGTCGCCTATCCCGAGAAGAGAAGAGAATTCCTGCTTCCGCTTTTCCTCGTCGGGCAAACGGTAGGCGCATTGGATATAATATCTTCTGCTTCCGAGGTTGGCCACAAAGTCCACTTCGAGCTGCTTTCTCTGTGACGCGCCGTTCGCTTTCAGGTTGGTCTCCACCACGCCGACGTCGACCGAATAGCCGCGCAGTCTCAGCTCGTTATAGACGACGTTCTCCATGATGTGGTTGTATTCCTGTTGGCGGAAGGAGAGCCGTGCATTCCTCAGTCCCACGTCGACGAAATAGTACTTTGACGGCGTGTTGATATATTTTTTACCTTTGATATCGTAACGGACGGCCCGTTCGATCAGAAACGCATCTTGCAGGTGATCGAGATACGCTGAGATCGTGTTGGCGGAGAGTTTCAGGCTTTTTTGCGAATTGAAGGTGTTCGACAGCTTCAAAGGGTTGGTGAGCGAGCCGATCGACGAGGCGAGGATATCGGTGAGCTCCCCTATCTCGGCGTTCCCGCGCAAATTGTTCCGATTGATGATATCCGCAAGATAGGTCGTTGCGAACAGGTCTTGCAAATATTTTGCCTTGTCCGCCTCCGTCTTCATCGAAAGGCAGAGCGGCATTCCGCCGTAGGTCGCATATTCAAGCCAAGCCCGATGAAAGGGCGTATTGGATTCGAGCGCAGAGTAAAACTCCGAAAAGTTGAGCGGAAAAACGCGGATCTCATCCCCGCGCCCGCGGAATTCCGTGATGATGTCGCTCGACAAAAATTTGGAATTGCTCCCCGTGACGTAAATATCAACGTTCGGGATGTGCAGAAATCCGTTGACGACGCTCTCGAAATTCGGAACAAGCTGGATCTCGTCCAAAAGAATGTAGTGCGGCGCGCCGTCCTTGATCTGCGCCTTGACAAATGCATAGAGTTCGTCGGGGTTTTGCAGGGCTTTATTGCCGTAATCTTCGAGCGAGACACGGACAATATGGTCGGCGGGGACGCCCTCTTTCAGGAGATGATGATAAAAGAGCGTAAAGAGCAGGTACGACTTCCCGCACCGCCGCACCCCCGTGACGATCTTGACAAGCCCGTTATGCTTATGACCGATGAGTTTTTGCAAGTAAAGATCTCTTGCGATCTCCATAGCTATCCCCGTTTTTTTATTTATTATAGCATGCAATCCGCCCGCCGTCAATCGTCTATTGAGAATTTTTGCGTAATTGTGGAAAAATTTTTTGTCGGACCATGATGGGTCTTACCATGATGGGTCTTCTGAAAAGCGGTTTGGCAAACTGCCAAACCGCTTTCATATTCTAAGAAATACACGATAAAATTTTTGTGTGGAAAAGGCGCTCAGAACGAGATCTTGATATAGGCAAGATTGATGCACTTGTCGGCCGTCGTGAAGTCCAGCCTGAGGAACCCGCCGTAAACGCTGACCTCCGCCGTGAGCGCTTTCCCCGTCTCGCAATTTGTAAGAACAGGGTTGCCGTCTGCGGACACGGTCACGTTCTTCGAGCAGCCCCACGGGTCGAGGAGGTAGATCTCCACGGTGTAATCCCCGTCGGGCAATTCAAAGAGATATTCGAGTTTGCGGGGGACATTGTTCTCGTATTGGTTCTTGGTGTAACGGTTTGTGACGGTCTTTGCGGCGCCGTCGGAGATGTTCCCCTGCTCCATCGCCCACGTATTCGCCGAGCTGATGCCGCCCGCCGCGGACGCGCTCCCAGCCGTCCCCTGTGTGGGATCGGAGCCGTCGCAGAGCCCCCAATACATGCCCGTCGCGTAATCGATGCCGAAGAGCTGTTCGGTCTTGGACTGGAACTTTCCGAAGCTGTCGCCCGCAGAGACCGTGTCGACGTCATAGTCCCCGCAATCCACGAAGTAGGCCACCTGTTCATCGCGCGTGCCCGTGAATTCCCCGCGGAAGGTGACGAGCGCGGTATAGAGGAAGCTGCCGATGCGCGCCGACTGCTGTCCGTCGGCACCGCTCACCCCGACGGTGATAAGGTCGCGCGTCTCCCCGCCTATCATCGTAGACACGGCCGCCGCCACGATCTCATCGGGGATGGGGATGAGGACCTCATACATCTTTTCGGGGCCGCTGTAACCGAGAAGTTTGTCGTAGATGACCGTCCCGTTTGCCTCGATAACGATGCTCTTGTCCGCATCTCCCGCCGCAAAATAGGCGACAAGATAATTCTTCTCCCCCTTCTTGACGGCCATGCGGTAGGTAAAGCTGCCGCCCGCCGTTGCATAGCGCGAAGTTGCGAGCTCTTCGTCCGTCGTCGAAGAGACGGAGCCCCCGTCGTTCATCGCGTGCCAATCGTCATTTTCATATTGGCCGTATCCGGGCTGCACGGTGTCGATCTTCTCATATGTATAGACGGAGCCGTCCTCCGCCTCCTCGCCGCTTCCGAAGAAGTGGAAGTAGATGCCGTAGCGCTGCGAATGCTGGCGGAAGTGATAGGAATAGACAAGATTTTGGTCGGTGCCCGTGAGGCGGAATTTGCCGTCGTCTCCCTTTACGAGATGCTCGCCGATGCTGTCCATAAAGCTCTCTGTACTGCCGCCCGCGAGCTTCACGTTCTGCGAGAACCCGCCGAGGTCGCTATACTGCGGCACGGTGACGTTGACGCCCGTCGTGGTCGTCGTCATGTTGGCGGTGCCGAGCTCAGCCGAGAGCACGAAGGGCCCGTAGGTAAAGGCATAGACGTTGGGATCGTCGGCGATGCCGTGCGCCCGCACCTCCCTTTCAAGGGTGATCTTTACCTCGTCTCCGCCCTTGACGGGGACAGTGAAAAATCCGTCCGAAATGTCGTCCTCGACCTCATTGCCTCCTACCATGACCGAGAATAACCCCGTCCAATCGGGTACGCGGAGCTTCAGATCCGTCTTGCCGCTCTCCACGCGGAGGGTGACGGTATCCGAGTTTTCGAGGTCGGCGTCCATCGCAAGTTTCAACCCGCCCGCATCCAGCGCGGAGGCAAGATACATCGCGACGTACGTCTCCCCTTCGCCGAGGTAGTAGATGCTGTCGTTGAGCTTGGTGAAGCTCTCCATCCCGCTCCCCGTGCAGCACCAGAAATTGTTTTCGGGGGTGGAATACACCTTAAAGTACCCCGTCGCCATGGGCTGGAAATAGGTCGTCATGCCCGTCTCGGGGTTTTGGGACGACCATATCGCATTGTAATACGCCCTTTCGTAAAAATCCAAATATTTTTTCTCCTTGGTGACGGAAAAGAGCATACGCGAAAGTTTGAGCATGTTGTAGACGTTGCACGTCTCGCAGTTGGCGTTGGTGCGCTCGGCGTCGAGCACGTCGTCCCTCCCGAAGTGCTCCCACTCGGAGTTGCCGCCCGTGACATAGCTGTGATGCTCCACGACGCGCGTCCAGAATTTCTCGGCGAGCGTGAGCATCTCGGAGGCGTCCACCCTCTCTCCCTCCACCGTCTTTCCGTCGAGCGTCAGATAGCGGTTGAGCGCGCCGATGACCTTGGGGATGGTCGTGTTCGCGTGGCGGCCATCGAGGTAATCGGGGCCGTCGGCAAGAATGTCTTCAAAGAGCGAAGTCGTCCTCCCGGGGTTGGCGATGTCCTCGTCGAACTTGTGCGCGGCAACGGCATGGCGCTCGTCCCCCGTGATCCGGTAGAGGTTGTAGAGGGCGTCGTTCATGCCGCCGTATTCGGTGTTGAGCACCGTCGCGCGCGTCGCCTCCGTCCATGCGGACACGCGGTTGTAGACCCAATCGCCGAGGTCCGTTGCCACTTTCTTGGCCGTCCCGTTGCCCGTAAAATTGTATACGTCGATGAGCCCCGCCAAGATCTTGTGCATGGTATACCACGGCACCCATGCCTCCGTCGAGATGTTGGTGCGCCCCTGTTCCACGTTGTCGAACTGGATCTCGGGGTTTTCCGCATTGAGGAGACGCGCCCCCCACAAAAATCCCGCTTTCGCACCCGCGCTCCTCGCCGCCTGCTGGCACTTCTCGAGGGCGGAGACCATGGACTCGATGCGCGTCTTCAATTTTGCCCTGTCGGCGTCCGGTGTGCCCGCGTTGGCATATGCCTGTGCAAGGGCGGAGAGATAGTGGCCGAGCGTGTGCCCGCCGATGAGCGCGCCCTCCCAGCCTCCGCCGTAAACGGCCGCCCCCTCCGTGTCCAGCATCGCGTTGTCGCGAAAGTCTGCGAGCAATCTGTCCTCGTCGAGCGAAAGAAGATAGGCGATCTCCTTTTCGAGCCCGTTCACGGCATAGTCATCCGTGATGGTGGTTTCGCTCACCGACGCAAATCCGTTTCCCGTGGCAGTCTGCTCCCCGCCGCATGCCGCAAGGCCGGACGCGAACGGAAACAGCATCGCCGAGGCGACGACCAGCGATGTAAAACGCTTCCCGAGCCGATGTTTCATAATGTCCTCCCCTTTTCTTGAAAATTGTCACCGGGGCTTGCACTTTTCCCCCGGCCATGATATAATCATTATACCAAGGGCATTCATTCTGTCAATTCCAAATTGCAATCCGAATGTAACAAAAGGTAATATCTTATGCCGTATTTCGATCTTCGCACGCCCGTGGAATTGCTCTTCTGCGGAGAATTTATCTCGCCCGAGCAGGGCTGGAAACATCTGACGCGCAACCTCTTGGAGTATGAGCTCATGCTCGTCACGGAGGGGACGCTCTTCATCGGCGACTCCGCGCAGGAATACACCGTTCCCGCGGGGGAATACCTCCTGATGTCGCCCGACGAGTTTCAACACGGCACAAAAATTTGCAAGTGCCGCTTTTTCTGGCTGCATTTCCGCTGCCCTGCGGGGATGACCCTCGTCCCGGCAACGGGGACGTTCGGCGGCGTGGAGGTCCCCGAGATCATGGAACGCTTGCTCCGCACCGAACGCACGGCGCCCGCCTGCCTCCTGTCGCGCTATCTCGCGAGCGAACTTTTGCTCACGCTCAATTGCTCCGCACCCCCGGCGGCGCATGCCACCCTCTCCGAGAGCATCAAGGAATTTGTGTTCCGCAACAGATTTTCCGATCTGAAAATCTCCGACATCGCGCACGAGCTCGGCTACCACGAGAAATACATCTCGGCCGTCTTCCACCGCGAGGAGGGCATGACGCTCAAGAGCTACCTCATCCGCCGCCGCCTCGGGGAGGCCGAGCGCCTTCTCCTCGAAACAGATTACACGCCCACGGAGATCTCCTATTTTCTGAACTTCCCCTCCCCGCACGCCTTCTTCCGCTTTTTCAAGCTGCACGCGGAAGAGACGGCAGGGCAGTTCCGTTCGCGCAGAAAATTTCCCCCCTGACGCGGAAAGCGGGGGAAAAAACTCCCGAAAAGAATCTCCATAGATAAAACGGCCCCGCGGGGCCGTTTTTCCGATTCCTTAGAGATTTTTTGGCTGAGACATCATTGCCATACCCCATGTCTGCGGTAAGGCGTTTGCATTTCAGTTCATTTCTTACTGCAAGATCTGCCCTGCGGATAGAGCGGGAGCTCGAAGAAGCCCGTGCAGACCTCCTGCGTATACTCCTGTGCGGGCGGAATGGCGCAATAGCCGTAGCTCGGCACGAGGAGCTCCACCTGCATCGCGATCTTCAGGATGCACGTCACGCAGGCGCTGATCACGAACGAGCCCGTTGCGGCATCCCACGTCCCCTCGGGGGAGACGCACGACGCCACCGACGTGACCGTGAAGGGCATCACCGAGGCGCTCGGCACATACATGAGGACGTCCTCCGTGAGCACGATGTTGCTCGTGGCCACGCCCTCTACGCCGTTGGCATCGAGATAGGCGATCTCGATGGGCAGGGTGACCGTCGCCTGCACGCGGGCACAGCACCCCTCGGCCTGCCGCTCGACGTTGACGTTTGAGACCGTCCCCACCGACGAGGTGGAGCGCGCGCTGACGAAGGTGAGCGGATATGTAGGGTTAGAGGGCACGAAGGATGTCGGCACGGCATTGTAGCTATCGAGACGGGTCTGGATGATGCCCGCGTCGAAGATCTTTTCCGCCTGTATGCAGACCTTCTCGCACAGCCCGTTCAAGGGGTTGCCCGAAATGGTGCCGGGGCAGTGGTCCGATGAAAAATTGGAAAAGAATGACATTGGTTACCTCCGTAAAACAACCTTATCGGTTTACTGCATCCTATGCGCCATCCCCCGCGCTTTGTTCACAGGAGCACGCGCTGCCCCACATACAGGGCGGCCGTAAGATTCTTCTCCTCGAAGCGTGCGGGCGACCCGCAGAGAAGGCTCTTCGACTCCCCGCCGCGGACGACGTACCAATTCCCCGCGCATGCGGGGATACGGATGACCTGCCCCGCATACAGCTCCTCTTTGAGTTGGTTCTCGCGCACGAGGAGGGCGGGCGGAAGGGAGAATGCCGCGGAGACCGAGCAAATGCTCTGCCCCTCTTTGACGCGGTAGGTATTTGGTATCACAAGAGAAAGTTTCACGTTTCATCCTATGCACACCGCTCATAAATATGCGACGGGGCAGAATAAGATAGGGCATGAACTTGTATAAAACCGCCGCGCTCGTCACCGTCTTTGCCGCCTTCGAGCACGGGCTCGGCTTCCTCTACCGCATCATCCTCTCGCGCACGCTCGGCCCCGAGGGCTTGGGCATCTACCAGGTGTCGCTCTCCGTCTTCGCCGTCTTTCTCACCGTCGCCTCGTCGGGCCTGCCCATCACCCTCTCGCGCACCATTGCGGGGCACCATGCCCGCGGGAACCCCGAAGGAGAGCCCCGTGCGACGGCCGCCGCCATCCTGATCACGGCCATTTGCGGGACCTTCATCACCGCCCTCCTCTTCATCCTCCGCGGGCCCTTCACCAAGATCTTCTCCGACCCCCGCTGCGGCGATCTCTTCTACATCCTCCTCTTCGGGCTGACCTTCACCTCCGTCTATGCCGTCATCCGCGGCAACTTCTGGGGCAACAAGCGCTTCTTCGCCTACTCCCTCATCGAGCTCATCGAGGAGATCGTGATGATCGTCACGGGCGTATTTCTCTTTCTCTTCGTAGGCGCGGGCATCCCCGATCCGAACAAGGCGGCCGTCTCCGTGCTCGTCTCCTACCTCGCCTCCTTCTCGATCGCGGTGTTCTACTTCATCAAGAAGGGCGGGCGGCTCAGATCTCCCCGCGGCGAGATAAAGCCTCTTCTCAAGTCCTCCCTGCCCGTGACGGCCATGCGCACCTCCTCCTCGCTCGTGAGTTCGCTCATCTCGGTCATCTTCCCCATGCGGCTGATGGCGGCCGGCATGTCCTCCGCGCGCGCCATGAGTGCGTACGGCATCGTCGGGGGCATGGTCATGCCCATTCTCACCATCCCCTGCTCGCTCATCGGCTCCATCGCGCTCGTGCTCGTGCCCGAGCTCTCCGAGTGTTACTACAAGGGCGACCGCGAAAAACTCTCTGCGCTCGTGGAAAAGGCGCTCAATGCGACCCTGCTCATCGCGGGCATGCTCATCCCCTTTCTCGCCGTCTGCGGGGAGGGCGTGGGCGTCATGCTCTACTCCAACGCCGAGAGCGGCGTCCTCATCGAGAAGAGCGCCCTCATCCTCATCCCCATGAGCGTGACGATGATCTCCACGAGCCTGCTCAACTCCATGGGCTGTGAGCGGGAGACCCTGCTCTTCTTCCTGCTCGGCGCGGCCTCCATGCTGCTCTGCGCGTGGGTGCTCCCCAAGTATCTCTCGAGCGGCGCACTGCTTCTCGGGATGGCCGCCGACTACACCGTCTCCACCGTCTGCTCCCTTGTTTTGCTCGCCAAAAAGACGGGCCGCCTCCGCTCGTGGAAATACTTTTTCAAGCTCATGCTCGCCGTTACCGTGGCCACCATCGCGGGCATGGGTATCCGCGCCATCGTCATGATCTATTGTCACTACCTCCTCGCCCTCGCCGTCTGCGTCCTCTCTTTGCTCGTCCTCGAAGCAGTTCTTCTGCACCTTCTGCATCTCTTCAACTTCAAGGCCTTCCTCGCGAAATTCATCAAACTTCCCGTACGCAGGCACCGCGCGAAGCCCTCCCGCACCACCGAGGAGCGCGCGGGCGCATGACTTCCCCCTCCCCTCCCGCAATTTTCTTCTTTTTGTAAATTATTTTTGGGAAACTTTGCCCCCGCTATTGCCATTTCGCCCGAAACGTGGTATAATACACGGGAAAACCAAATGGAGGGAAAATTTTTATGAAACTGACCGAAGCGCTCCGCAAACAGCTGCGCATCACCGTCGACTACACCAACATGACCGACAAATACCTCGGCGACAAGGGCATCTCCAAGAAGACGCTCGACGCGCACAAGAAGCTCGCCCGCGCCGCCCATGCCTACGTCGCAGAGAACCGCGGCAAAGACGAGCTCTTCATGGGCTGGACGGAGCTTCCCTATAACCAGACCGAGATCGTAAACGACATCCTCGCGACCGCCAAGCTCGTGCGCCGCAAGTTTGAATATTTCGTCGTGCTCGGCATCGGCGGCTCCGCACTCGGCCCCTCGATGGCCTTCACGGCCCTCTGCCATCTGCACTACAACGACCTGCCCAAGTCCAAGCGCCGCGGGCCCAAGTTCTTCGTCGAGGACAACGTCGACCCCGTCCGCATGAAGGAGCTGCTCGACGTCATCGACGTCAGAAAGACCTGCTTCAACGTCATCTCCAAGTCGGGCGCGACGAGCGAGACGATGGCCCAATACCTCATCATCTCCGACCTTCTCACCAAGGCGGGCGTGAACATCAAGGAAAACGTCATCTTTACGACGGACGCGAGCCGCGGCAATCTCGTCAAGATCTCGGATGAATTGGGCGGCGTAAAGCGCTACATTTTGCCCGACGGCGTGGGCGGAAGATTCTCCGAGCTCTCCCCCGTCGGCCTTCTTCCCGCGGCCGTGCTCGGCATCGACATCAAGACCCTTCTGAAAGGCGCCGCCTATATGGACAAGCTGTGCAAGACGGCAGACCTCCGCAGGAATCCCGCCCTCATGTGCGCGACGCTGCAATACATCGCCATGCAGGACGGCAAGAACATCGGCGTGCTCATGCCCTATTCCGACAATTTGCGCTACGTCTCCGATTGGTATGCCCAGCTGTGGGCGGAATCGCTCGGCAAGAACGTCACCCTCGACGGACAGCCCTGCCATGTCGGCCAGACGCCCGTCAAAGCGCTCGGCGTCACCGACCAGCACTCGCAGGTCCAGCTCTACACCGAGGGTCCCTACGACAAGGTGGTGACCTTCCTCTCCGTGGGAAGCTATAAGGAGAAGACGCCCATCCCGCACGGGTGCAAGAACATCCCCGACGTTGCCTTCCTCGGCGGCCACACGATGGAGGAACTCATACAGGCCGAGAACAGGGCGACGGCCTATGCGCTCACCAAGGCGGGGAGATTGAATTATACCATCTGCCTGCCCGCCGTCAATGAGTTCACGCTGGGCCAGCTGCTCTATCTCTTTGAGTTACAGACGGCTTACGCGGGGGCCATGTTCAACATCGACACCTACAACCAGCCCGGCGTGGAAGCAGGCAAGAAGGCGACGTTTGCCCTGCTTGGCAAGCCCGGCTACGACTTGCAGAAGAAGGATCTGAGCGCCGCCCGCCCCGACCCGGAATATATCGTTTGAGAACGGAGAACGTGCGCGAAGTATCCGAAAGCTCATCCCAAGCGTGCCCCCTCCATGGGAGGGGGGTAGGGGGGTGGGGTGGCGACGGAGCCCATGCAAAGCTCCTCATTCCGAGGCCCCATAGGGCCGAGTGAATCTTGAGCGACCAAGCATCGTGTGAACGACCAAAGCATTCCCAATAACGTCATGTTGAGCCCCGTCGAAACATCACCTTATTATTAAAACTGCGGTGACCCTTCGACACAGCTCAGGGTGACGTGATTATAGCACATGGTCTGTTTATCAAGCAGTCGGATTTCGCCCAAGCCCGTGTGAGCGCCCCCTTGGCGCCCCTGTAAGGGGAGCTCCGCCGATGCCCTTTCGGCGGTGAGGGGTTTCGTTTGACGATGCGGCCCCCACCCGCGCATCATTCTGCCCCTTAATCAAAAACCGCCCCCGCGGCCGAATGGCCGCGGGGGCTTCTTCCTTTGCAAATGCTCAAGCGGGCCCAACCCCGCAAAAACAAATCGCGTCAGACATTTTTCGGCCGAATGGCCTCACGCTTTTTCACGAAATAACGTCGGACTTCTTCCAAATGACGATTTCTCCGTCGGCATCATAGTGCCACCAATTTTCGCTCTCCCGCCACTTCGCCGCATCGGGTTCCTCCGCGGAGAAATAGTACCGCGTGGCTTTGAGAAGACAGTCATTATTGCTGCGAATAGAAATGCCGTCCCATCCGTTTTGCGCTCCTTTGTAGTAGACATTTTGAAGTGCGCTACACCCCTCGAACGCCCTCCGATCAATCGTGGTCACACCGCTTCCGATCGTCACGCTTGTAAACCCGCTACAATCATAGAACGCCCTCTCTCCGATCGAGGTCACGCCATCGGGAATCTCAATGCTTGTCAGTCCGCTACAGCCCTCGAACGCACTCTGTTTGATCGTTGTCACATTGTCTGGGATCTCAATGCTTGTCAATCCACTGCAACTCTCGAACACACCCCATCCAATCGAGGTTACGCTGTTTCCTATCGTTAAACTCGTCAGTCCACTACAACCCCTGAACGCCTCATATCCAATCGAAGTCACGCTGTCGGGAATTTTTATGCTTGTCAGTCCGCTGCAACCATAGAACGCCCCTTGCCCGATCGAGGTCACGCTTTCGGAAATCGTGATGCTTTCAAGTCCGCCGCAACCCTCGAACGCACTCTGTTCAATCGAAGTCACGCCATCGGGGACCTCAATGCTCGTCAGAGCACTACAACCCTTAAACGCCCCTTGTCCGATCGAGGTCACGCCATCGGGGATCTCAATGCTCGTCAGGCCACTGCAACCCGAGAACGCCCCACTCCCAATCGAGGTCACGCCATCGGGGATCTCAATGCTCGTCAGGCCACTGCAACCCGAGAACACTCCACCCCCAATCGAGGTCATACCATCGGGGATCTCAATGCTCGTTAGCCCGCTGCAACCCGAGAACGCCCCTTGTTCGATCGAGGTCACACTGTTTGGAATCTCAATGCTCGTCAACTCGCCACACATACTAAACGCAAACTCTCCAATCGAAGTCACGCCATCGGGGATCTCAATGCTTGTCAATCCACTGCAACTCTCGAACGCACCCCCTCCAATCGAGGTCACACTATCGGGGATCTCAATGCTCGTCAGCCCGCTGCACAAATAAAAAGTAAATTTTTCAATCGAGGTCACACTATCGGGGATCGTTACGCTCATCAGACCACTGCAACCAGAGAACGCGCTACTTCCGATCAAGGTCACGCTCTCGGGAATCGTTATACTTGTAAGCCCGCTACAACCCGAGAACGCTCCACTCTCAATTGAGGTCACACTGTCTGGAATCTCAATACCCGTCAAACCACTACAACCCATGAACGCCGAATTTTCAATCGAGGTCACGCTGTCGGGGATTGTGATACTTGTAAGTCCGCTACAATCCGAGAATACACTACTTTCAATTGAGATTACGCTGTCAGGAATCTTCAATTCTCCCGTCAGCCCCGTACAACCCTCGAACGCCTTCTCTCCGATCGAGGTCACGCTGTCGGGAATCTCAACGTTCGTCAAGCTGCTACAATTTAAGAACGCCCCTCTTTCAATCGAGGTCACACCGTTGGGAATCTTTACTTCTCCCGTCAGCTCACTGCAACCCTCAAATGCGGACACTCCAACCGAGGTCACACCGTCTGAAATTTCAACGGCCGTAATAAAGGCATACTTGAATGCGTAATCGTAAAGCGAATATTTTTTCCCTTTGGGACTTTTTTTCGGGAGCGTTATTTCTGTTTCTTTTCCAT
>CANQJJ010000002.1 GCA_947624215.1 uncultured Clostridia bacterium | reverse complement strand
GTGAACGCCCAAGCCCGCATGAGCGACCCCTTGCCTTCCCCTTTGGGGAAGGTGCCCCGTAAGGGGCGGATGAGGAGGAGAAACTCCTTTCGGCGCACAAGGTCTGCGCCCCACCGCCGCAACGATAACAAAAAAAGTTCAAGAAGTCGATAAAAATTTTCTGTTTTGCTCTTTACAAATGGGAAATTGTGGGATATAATGGAGATAGAGTTCGGTGGGGGGAAACCATGAGGACGCACGAATCGGAGGAGATGTATCTTGAAACCATCCTTCTTCTGAGAGAGAGGGGTGCGTGCGTCCATGCCATCGACATTGCAGGGGAACTCGGCTATGCCAAGTCGAGCGTCTCCCGCGCCATGGGCTTGCTCCACAAAAAGGGATATATCGAGATCGGCGAAGACGACGAGATCCGCCTCACCGGGGCGGGACAGGCCAAGGCCTCGGATATCTATGAGCGGCACCGCGTCATCACGGCGCTCCTCGTCAGGATGGGCGCGGATGAAAAGATGGCAGAGGAAAACGCCTGCCGCATCGAACATGTGATCACCCCGGATCTCTTCGAGATCATGAAAAAGTTTATCAAGGGGAATTAGGGAATGGGGAGCGCGGCCCGAGACATCGTCTCGGGCCGCGCTTCATCTTAATATGCAGTTACGATTAAATATGCAGTTGAAAAGTTACGATTGGGGAGGGGACTCCTCTTTTTTCTTGCGGGCGCGGAGTTTTTTGACGATGAAGATGACGAGCGACACGGCGAGGAAGCACCCATAGACGATGAGCGCCGCGGGCATATAGCCGTTGCAGTCGATGATGACGTCGGAAAAAGACGCCGCCCGTCCCGTCGTAAAGAGTTCGGTCTGCAAGAGCTCGGTGAAACAGGCGAAGGTAAATCCCAAAACAATGAGCGCGGCGAGCAGGATGAGGCGCCTCTTCCACGACCCGTTGTCATAGAAGATGGCCACGATGGCCGCCGTGGCCCCCACGGCAAGGAAGGCGCCGAAGTGTCCGAACAGCTTTCTCACGAAGGTCCCCCAGCCGTCCACGCTCTCGCTGAACACCTGCTTTTTCACGGTGAGCAGAATGGTATAGGTTTGCGCAAGGCCGCCGTTCTCGTTGCTGAACTCTTTGTTGTCGGCCACGGTCACGGTGAGGGTGACGGTGCCGTCTCCGTCCGAAGAGGGGCGCAGGGCCGCGATCGTGCCGTCGCGGTAGAGGCGTGCGACAGACCCGTCCGAGGTCTCGTATTTGTAATAGAGCTGTTTCTCGTCCTCGCAGGTGAGGGAGAGGGAGGCATTGCGGGAGCCCGCATTCAAGGTGAGCGTATATGTCCCCGCCGTGTCCGCAGGCGTCAGCTTTGCACCGTTCATTTCGAGTTTCACGCCGAGCGTGCGGTTTCTCACCTCGATCGTGCACTGTGCGCGCAAGGCACTGTTGCTTACGGAGACCGCCGTGAGCGTCACCTTGCCCTTGGCGCGGGAGACGAACTCGCCCGCCGCGTTCACGGAGAGCACGCTGTTGTCCGAGCTCTCCCAGAGGACGGTATTTTCCGTCGTGTCTTCCGGCACGAGTTTGGCTGTGAAATTCCCCGTGTCGCCGGGATAGAGATAGGCCACCGCGCCGTCATAGCGGATGGCGGGCGTATCGCCGGGGTCGACGGTAAGGTTTTCGATGGGGATGAGGGGATGGGTACGCTCGCTCACGCGGACGGTCACCTCCTCCGTGAGGGCCTTTTCGGGCTCCGTCGCGGGCGTATATGTAGCCTTTACCGTCGTCTCTCCCGTTCCGACTGCCTCAACGCTCTTTCCTTTTACAACGGCAACGGTCTCATCCATACTCTCATATTTGATGCTTCCGTCTGTGGTGCGCGGCTCGGTGGAGGTGATGAGGAGCGCCTTGTCGCCAACTTCGAGCGCCGTGTCCTTGCTCCCGTCCCCGAAACTCAGATGCAATTTTTCGGCGATGACCTCCGTGACCTTCACGGGCAGCTCCGCCTTGATCTCGGGGAATTCCGCGAGCGAAACTTTGATCACCGTCTCGCCGATGCCCCGCGCATAGAGCTTGCCGTCCGCGATCTCGGCGATCTTCTTGTCTTCCGAGGTCCATACCGCCTCGCGGTAGTTGACGGAGACGGAGGCGGGGGAGAAGGCGAGGGCGAGCGTCGTGTGCGTCCCGCTCTTCATCGAGAGGGAGGAGATGGCTTTTCCGTTCCGCTTGACGGAGATACTCTCGGGGCGCACATCGCGGATCTCGTCATCGGAGAGGTCCGTCATGATATCGTCGACGGCTTCCCCGAAGGCCCCGCTGCTCGCAGAGGACGCCTCCCCGGGGAGCAATGCCTCCACGGAGAGAACGAGCATCTCCAAAATGAGCATGGCGAGGAACAGATATTTGAAGACGGCCTTTGCGCGTCCTTTTTTCTCCTTTTTCGCAAGTTTTTCCATGATGTCGATTATTTCTTCTCCTTACGGCGTTTGTCGTTGATGATCTTCAACGCGTCGGGGTCGATGACGGAGATGCCCTCCTCCTTGGCGATGTTCACCATCTGCGTAAGCGCGGCTTTGAGGAAGACGCGCGGGATCTTTACGAGTTGGGCGCATGCCTCTTCGGTGAAGGTCACCGCGGGGTCGATGCGCTTTGCGGCATAGATGACGGATTGCACGTCGCCCTCCTTTGCGGGGATCTTCTCGGGATAGGGACGTTTGAAGCGGGAGCACCAGAAGTTTGTGCTGTCGCGGTAGCCGTAGTCGACGGGCACGGGCGGAAAATTCCCCGCCTTCACGCCGTTTACGATGGAGTTCCAATATTTCTCCTTCATCAGGATCTTGTCGATCTTGAGGATGAAGTGCGCGCCGAATTTGCTCGTGATGCCGTTAAAGGAGCGGTAGGGGGGATCGTATCCCTCGAGCTGTCCCGCCCTGTCGAGATAGGCGTCTTCGAGGGAGGAGTCCCATGTGCACTCGAAGACTTGGAAGGCCTCCCGAACGACGAGGGGCCTCTCTCCCTCCGCCTGTCCCTTTTCGAGGGTGAAGAGGCAGTTTTTCATCTTCTCGTCCGTCGTCTCCCCGGGGAACCCGAGCCGCACCGCTTCTTTGAAATATTTGCGGTCATCCGCGATAAAGTTGAGCGAAACTTTGCTCCCCCGCAAAATGTTCTGGCAGGTATTCGAGCTGTTGCGGCATTCGAGAAGCATGGCGTAATAGTCTTTCCCCGCGATATAATAGGGGAAGCACAGCGAATAGGCGCCGAGGTTTGTCTTTCCGTTCTCCGAGACCGTGCCGATGAGAATGGTCGGCATGGGGAAGAAGGAAGAGGTCTGGTAGAAATTATCAACAATGCGAAGATCTTTGAAACTGCTCATGGGTCGGTATCTCCTTACAAAATATATTATATCCCGTACCGCAAAAAAAGTCAACACTTTGAATACAAATGAAATTTCCGAGAATGCTTGACAAGATTTTTCACGAAAGGTATAATATAGGAAAAATCCCGCAAAGGGGAAAAAGGGGGGAAAGACATGAACAAAAAAATCATGCTCGGCGTAGGCGCGCTCGTGATGGCGCTCACCGTCGGGCTTGCGGCATGCAACGGCGGAAACGGCGGCAATGGCGGCGGGGGCGGCGGCAACCAACTCGAAGATGCCCGTCTTCCGAGAACACCGAACTTCGGCTCCGGGGCCGCCGTGCACGATCCGTCTGTCTTCAAAGACGACGACGGCACCTATTATGCCTTCGGCTCGCACTTCGCGGTGGCCAAATCCGACGATCTCATCACATGGTCACAGGTGCAGGGCGATTGCCAAAACAATCCTGCCGGGAATAAGCTCTTCGGCGGCAAGATCAATGAAGTGCTTGCGGATACCATTGCGGCGCTCAATGTGCAGGGCAATCTGGACGCATGGGCGCCCGACGTCGTAAAACACGGCAATAAATACTATATGTATTACAGTGTTTCGACGTTCGCAACAAACAGATCTCTCATCGGCCGCGTCGAGGCGACGAACGTGACGGGACCGTATTCCAATAATACCATTCTGTTGAAGACGGGAAACTCCGGGGAGCCCAATGCGATCGACCCCAACATCTTTACGGATAAAGACGGCAAGATGTGGATGATCTACGGCTCGCACTTCACAGGCATCTATACGATCGAGCTGGAGACTTCCGGCGACAAATTCGGGCTTCCCAAATACGAGGGGATCGGCGATCACCTTTGGGCGAGCTGGAAAGAGGTCGTAGAGGGCCCCTATATGTTCTATAATCCCGATACGGAATATTATTACCTCATGACGTCCTACGGGTCTCTTTCGAGCAACTACAATATGCGCGTCGTGCGCAGCAAGACGCCCGACGGCGGCTTTGAAGATATCTTGGGGCAAACCCCCGCCTCCACTGCAAATGAGTATGTCGGCAACAAACTTGCGGGCAACTATCAGTTCGCGGGTGACGGTGCGCATGTTGCAATGGGGCACAATTCCGTGCTCGTCGAGGACGGGAAATATCTCGTGGTCACCCATGTGAGAGACAGAGTGGACGGCATGCACCACCTCGAAGTGCACCAGCTCTTCTTCAACGAAGAGGGCTGGCCCGTGCTCTCTCCCAACCGCTATGCGGGCGAGACGCTCGGCAAGATCAAGGCCGAAAACGTCATCGGGAATTACGACCTCATTCTCCACTCCGAGGGCGTTTCGGCGGATATCGTCAGCTCCGAGAAATATACCTTCATGAAAGACGGGACCGTGATGAAGGGCGCCGACGAGGCGGGCACATGGGAGCTTACGGGAGATTATTATATCACCGTCACGCTCGGGGATGATGAGTATAAGGGCGTCGTCGCGCCTTCGTATATCGAATACAACGGGGCGGCGGGCTATACCATCACGGCAACGCTCGACGACGGCAACGCACTCTGGGCCAATCCCGTCAAGGGCTGAGAAACTCTGCATTGAATAAGAGAAAAGGCGCGGCAGGAAGCCGCGCCTTTTCTCATAGGCAGCGGGCCTGCCGGTGCCGGGCCCCGAAGCGGTAGTTTTCGTTTTTCGGCGCCATGGCTCCGCTTCTGCCGTAAAAATGCAAACTCTCCATACATCTTGGGAAAAAATACTTTACAAATCCCATATTTTGTGTTATAATCGACCTAACAAGGAGTAGAGGTATGCGCTGTTTATATTGTAACTGTACGGAGAGCAAGGTCATCGATTCCCGCTCGGCAGACGACGACAAGACCATCCGCCGCCGCAGAGAGTGCACGGGGTGCGGAAGACGGTTCACGACGTATGAGACCATCGAAGTCGCGCCCATCCTCGTCATCAAGACAGACGGCACGCGGCAGGCATATGATGTAGGGAAGATCAAGAACGGCATCATCAAGGCATGCGAGAAGCGGCCCGTGCCTCTCGAAAAGATCGACGAGCTCGTCGACGACATCACCAAGAAGATCTATAATTCCATGGTGCTCGAGATCACCTCCAAGGAGATCGGAGAGATGGTCATGGACGGATTGAAGGGTCTCGACGAAGTTGCCTATGTGCGCTATGCCTCCGTCTACCGTTCCTTCAAGGATATTTCTTCCTTCATGTCCGAATTACAGCGCATGATGGAGAAGAAAGACAGCGAAAAGAAGTGAGAAGCAAACGGAGCGTTGCATGAAAAAAATCGTGAATGTGGGCGGCGTCGCGCTGGGCGGGGGACACATCCCCGTGCAGAGCATGACGACCGTCAAAACGGGCGACGTCGAAGAGTGCGTCGCTCAAATTTTGCATTTGCAAAACGCGGGATGCGACATCGTCCGCGTTGCCGTGCTCGACGAAGAGGACGCCCGTGCGATCTCCGCCGTGAAGGCGCATATCCGTATCCCCCTCGTGGCGGACATCCATTTCTCCCCGCGGCTTGCCGTGCTCGCCGTGGAGGCGGGGGCGGATAAACTTCGCATCAACCCGGGCAACATCGGCGGGGAAAAGGGCATCGCGCAGGTCACAGACTGCGTCAGGATGCACAAGATCCCCGTGCGCGTCGGGGCGAACACGGGCAGCATCGAGCCGCATTTTTTGGAGCGGTACGGCAGAAGCGCCGAGGCGCTCGTCCTCAGTGCGCTCGACAACGTACATATTTTGGAGGACCGCGGGATCGGGGACATCGTCATCTCGGTGAAGGCGTCCGACGTCCCGCTCACCGTCGCCGCATACCGCATGCTCGCCGCGCGCACTTCCCATCCCTTGCACCTCGGGGTGACCGAAGCAGGCGTGGGGGAGAGCGCCCTCATCAAGAGCGCCGCAGGCATCGGCTCGCTGCTGCTCGACGGCATCGGCGACACCCTCCGCGTCTCTCTTTCGGACGATCCCGTCAAGGAAGTGTATGCCGCCCACGAGATCCTGCGGGCGTGCGGGTTGGAGAAGAACTATGTGGAAGTGGTCGCCTGTCCGACGTGCGGCCGCTGTGAGTATGACTGCATGGGCCTTGCCGCACGGGTGCAGGCGCGCGTCAAGGACGTCGCGAAGCCGCTGAAGGTCGCCGTGATGGGGTGCGTCGTCAACGGGCCGGGCGAGGCCAAGGATGCCGACCTCGGCATTGCGGGCGGCAGAGAATACTGCGTGATATTTCAAGGAGAACAGGCCGTGCGCGTCGCCCGTGCTCAAGCCGAGCGCGTCTTTTTTGAACGGTTGGAAGAATTGCTCAAATGAAAAGCCAAGCATATTTACAGGAGATCAGGCGGGCGGCGGGGCTGCCGCGCGCAGTCTTGAAGAAAATTTCCGTGGAAGGCGGCGAGGCCGTCTTTCATCTTGTGACGGACGTCAACTACACGCAGGACGACATCGCCTATGCGGCAGAAGTCTCTTCGCGGTATGCGGCGGGGCTCAAAGCCTCCGTGCGCATCATGAAATCCGTCCCGGGCGAGGAGGGGATCCGCAAGGCCGTGCGCGAGGTCCTCGCGTCCCGTTTTCCCGCCTTTGCCGCTTTTGTCGGGGAGAACGGCGTCGACGTCGTCCTCGGGAGCGCGGGCGGGACGTTCATCATCACCGTGAGCGAGATGGACCGCAACAAGGAAAAGGAAGACGAGGTCTTAGACGCCGTCGCGGCATCCCTCGGGCGCATGTTTTGCGGCAATTGGGTTGGGGAACTGCGCTTCTCCGAAAAGCACGAGGAGGAGATATGGCGGGAATTGCCGCCCGATGAGTTTGTGCTCGCACCCCGCTTTTTCGACGTCGTGGACTACTCCCCGATCGACGGCGGCGAGCCCTCGCGCGCCATCTACCTTGCCGACCTCACCAAGGAGGAGCAGGGCGTCACCGTCTGCGGGACCATCGGCTACATCGCGGAGCGGGCGACAAAATCCGGCAAGCCCTATTTCACCGTCACGCTCTCCGACGGCACGGGGAGCATCCGCCTCTCCTATTTTACCAAGGTGAAGACGCTCGAAAAAGTCAGGGAGCTGAGGCAGGGGGACCACGTCTGTTTCAAGGGAGACAACGAGCTCTTCAACGGCAGTCTGTCTTTCCGCAGCACGACGGTGGACCGCGGCCGCCCGCCCGAGGATTTTGTTCCCGAAGAGCGTCCTTCGCGTCCTGTGCCCGCACAGTACAGAGCGGTGTTCCCCGTTCCCGAAGAGGATCTGGTGCAGGGCGACCTGTTTACGGTCGCGCCCCTTCCCGAAAGTTTCAAAAAGGAGAGCTTTGTGGTATTCGACCTCGAGACGACGGGCCTCTCCAAGGGGGGAGTGATGGACCGCATCATCGAGGTGGGAGCGGTGAAGATCACAGACGGCCACATCTCCGAGCGTTTTTCCACATTTGTAGCCTGCCCGACCCGCCTGCCGCCCGAGATCGTCGAGCTCACGGGCATCACGGATGAAATGCTCGTCGGCGCACCTCCCGTCGAGGACGTCATCGCCGACTTCTATAAATTCACGGCGGGCAGCAGCCTCGTGGCGCACAACATGCAGTTCGACTACAAGCTCATCGCCTATTACGGCGGGAAAGAGGGGTATACCTTCGCGCAGAAGCAGTATGATACCCTGCTCCTCGCGCAGGAACTTCTCCGCTTGAAGAATTATAAGCTGAACACGGTTGCCGACCATTTCGGGTTTGAATTCAACCACCACCGCGCATACGACGACGCTTTCGTCACCGCCAAGCTCTTCATCGAGCTCATCCGCATGCGCAAAGAGCTTCCGCGGTAAATTTTTTGCGGAAATATCGATGAAATGCTTGCAATCCCGCAAAATATATGGTATAATCTACTTGCTTGATCGATGAAAAGAGATTGAGAGCGGCTTGCCGCTCTCATTTCTTTATGGGTATGGCGGTGCAAGTCATACGGGGGAGATAGGGCATGAAGGTAAAACCGATCGCCGAAGTGATCGAATTCTTACGACCTGTTGCGCAGGAGGTCGGCGTTGCTATCGTCGATGCGGAGTGGGATATGCGCACCCGCTCGCTCACGATTTATATCGACAAAGAGGGCGGGTTGGACCTTGTCACCTGTGAAAAGTTCCACCGCGCCGCCGACGGCCCGCTCGACGAGCTCGACCCCACCTTCGGGGCGGCATACACCCTCAACTGTTCCTCCCCGGGCTTGGACCGTCCCTTCCGCAAGGAGGCAGACTTTCTCCGCCACATCGGCGAGAAGGTGGAGGTGCATCTCTATGCTCCCTTCGAGGGAAAGAAATATTACGAGGGCGTGTTGACGGAATACGCGGACGGCGCCGTCGTCCTCGGCGGGGAGGTGCGCATTCCCGTTGAAAAATGCGCAAAGGTCTGCCTTCTCATCGAAGTCTGACCCATCCTTACGAAAATTATATTTGGAGATATCATCATGGTCAATAAGGATTTCTTTGCGGCACTTGCCGATCTGGAACATGAGCGCGGGATCGCCGAGGATGTATTCATCGGCGCGCTCTCCTCTGCCCTTGCCTCTGCCTACAAAAAGCAGATGTTCGGCGAGACGGGCAATGTCGAAGTGCGGCTGAACCCCGAAAAGAGCACCATCCGCTTCTTCCTTCTCCGCACCGTCGTGGATGACGACGTGGAGGAGCTCGGCGACGGCGAGATCTATTTGAAAGACGCCACGGATATCAAGAAGAGCGCCAAGGTGGGCGACGTGCTCAGCGAGGAATTTGTCCCCAAAGATTTCTCGCGCATCGCTGCGCAGACGGCCAAGCAGGTCATCTTGCAGAAGATCCACGAGACGGAGCGCGACAACACGCTCTCCGAGTTCTCCGATAAGGAAGGGGAGCTCATGAGCGGTCTCGTGCGCAAGGTGGATATGCGCAATGTCTACATCGAGCTCGGCAAGGGCCAGATCGAGGGTCTCATGATGCCCACCGATCAGGTCCCGGGTGAAAAGTATGAACCGGGCGACCGCATCAAGGTCTTCGTCAAGCGCGTCCGCAGCGGCGGCAGAAATGCGCAGGTGCTCGTCTCCAGATCGGCGCCCGGCCTCGTCAAGAAGCTCTTCGAGGAGGAAGTCCCCGAGATCAAGGCGGGAACGGTCACCATCAAGTCGGTGTCCCGTGAGCCCGGCCAGCGCACCAAGATGGCCATTGCCTCCGCAGATCCCCGCGTAGACGCCGTCGGCGCATGCGTCGGCAACAAGGGCGCGCGCGTCAATGCAGTCGTGGCGGAGCTCGGCGGCGAGAAGATCGACATCATCCTCTGGAGCGAGAATCCGCTCGAATTCATTGCAAAGTCGCTCTCTCCCGCGACCGTCGTCTCCGTGACGCAGCTCGGGGAGAAATCCGCCGTGGCCGTCGTCCCCGACGAAAAGCTGTCGCTCGCCATCGGCAGGAACGGGCAGAACGCCCGCCTTGCGGCCCGTCTCACGGGTTGGAAGATCGACGTCAAGAGCGAGTCCTCCGCCAGCAAGCTTGAGCTCGGCACCGCAGACGGCACGGAGGAATAAGGTGGAGCCCAAGAAGATTCCGATGCGGACATGTATCGCATGCCGCGGGGAAAAACCCAAGCGGGAAATGCTCCGCATCGTGCGCAATGCCGAGGGCGCGGTGTCGCTGGATTTTTCGGGAAAAATGCCCGGCCGCGGCGCATACATCTGTTCCGATGTGGCGTGTATCCGTCTGTTGGGCAAGAAGAAATTGCTCAACAAGGCCTTTTCCGCACCCGTAGGGGATGAGGTATACAGGGCAATCGAGGAGGAATTTCTTGGACGGAAGTAAACTTGGCGCCTATGTCGGGTTTGCGCGCCGCGCGGGGAAACTCACGGTGGGCGTGAACGCCGTCAAGGCGATCCGCGGAAAGGTATATTTGCTGTTGTTAGACAGAGACGCATCCGAGAATACGAAAAAGGAGACGGAAAGTCTCAAAAGCCGGTTTTCCTGCCCGCTTGTCGTTGTGGAAAACTTGGAATCGCTCACGGGGAAACCCATGAGCAAACTTGCGGCAATGCAGGAAGAACATCTCGCGAAAGCGGTCATAGAGACCGTCGGGGCAGGGCTTTAAGGAGGGTATCAAGAAAATGGCATACGAAAATATCGAAAAATTGGGCGGTCTCGCAAAAGATCCCGCAACGGTATCGTTGAAGGAGGCGATCTCCTCCAACGAGAGAAAACTCGGGGAGATCTTGAAACGTCTCGGGGAATTCGAGGCGTTGGCCGCACAGCGCCGTGCCGAGGAAGAGGCCGCGCGGAAAGCCGAGGAGGCGCGCATCTTAGAGGAACAACGCGCCGCGGAGATCGCCGCCGAAGAGGCGAGAAAGGCTGCCGAAGCGCAGGCCGCGGAGCAGGAGAGCCCCGCCCCCGCGCAGGAGCCCACCCCCTCCGGGGAGCCGCAAAAGCCCGCGGAGAGAGCAAAAGCCGAAAGGCCTGCGGCCGCGGCCCGTCCCGCACGTCCGCAGGAGCCCGCCCGCGAACGCACGCCCCGTCCCGCAACTTCAGACGGCAAGCCCGCGCCCAAGACATTCCGCCCCGAAGCGCCCAAGCAGGCCCCCCGCCAAACCTATACGCCCGCCGCACGCGACGGCCGTCCGGCAGGGAGACCGCTTACCCCCCGCGCCCCTGCAACGGGCCGTCCGCAGACGGGAGCTCCCCGTCCCGCGGTGCGCCCCGCCGCTCCCGTGGCGCCCGCGCCGCAACCGAGAAGGGAGCCCGCAAAAAAATTCGAAAAGACGTATGTGGAGCGCGCCCGCGGTCCCGTCAACAAGCGTGCCCTTCAGCGCCAGCAGGGGGCGAGCATCAGCGATTTCGACCGCGAGAGCGGCTACCGCAAGGCCCGTTTCGGCAAGAAAGTGCGGAAGGAGACGCAGACCGTCAAGATCGACCATGCTGTCGTCACGACGCAGGAGACGCCCATCAAAGTTCTCTCCGAGAAGCTCGGCATTTCCGCCGTCGAGATCACCAAGCGCCTCTTCAAGGCGGGGATCATGAAGACGGTCAACGAATCCGTGGACTATGAAAGCGCCGCGTTGATGGCGCTCGACATGGGCATCGACCTCGAATACAAACCCGAGAAGACAGCGGAGGATGTGCTCATCGAGGAGCATGGCGCCGACGAAAGCGAAAACCTCGTGGTGCGCGCGCCCGTCGTCACCGTCATGGGCCACGTCGATCACGGCAAGACCTCCCTTCTCGATAAGATCAGAAGCACCAACGTCACCGCGGGAGAGGCGGGCGGCATCACGCAGTCCATCGGCGCCTACACCGTCACCCTCGCGGGAGACAGGAAGATCACCTTCATCGATACGCCCGGCCATGCCGCGTTCACGGCCATGCGCGCCCGCGGGGCACAGGTCACGGATATCGTCGTGCTCGTCGTCGCCGCCGATGACGGCATCATGCCGCAGACGGTGGAGGCCATCGACCATGCCAAGGCGGCCGATGTGCCCATCATCGTCGCCATGAACAAGATGGATAAGCCCAATGTGTATCCCGACAAGGTCAAGCAAGGGCTCATGAATTATGACCTTGTCCCCGAGGAATGGGGCGGCGACGTCATCGTGGTCCCCGTTTCCGCCAAGACGGGCGAGGGCATCGACGAACTTCTCGAGAGCATCTACCTGCAAGCGGAGATGCAGGAGCTCCGCGCCAATCCCGACAGGCGCGCCAAGGGCGTCGTCATCGAAGCCAAGCTCGACAAGGGCAAGGGGCCTGTCGCGAGCGTCCTCGTCCAGAACGGGACCCTCCGCACGGGCGACAATCTCATCTCGGGTACGACGATGGGCCGCGTCCGCGCCATGATCGACGATCAGGGCAAGACCGTCAAGGAGGCGGGGCCCTCCACGGCCGTGTCCGTGCTCGGCCTCGAAGATGTGCCCAATGCGGGCGACGCCATCTTTGCCGTCGACCAGTCGCTCATGAAGAAGGTGCAGGAGGAGCGCAAGAACAAACAGCGCGAGTCGCTCATGCAGGATACGCCTTCCCACATCTCCTTCGAGGATATGTTCAAAGCCGCCGAGGAGGGTGCCGTCAAGAATCTCAACGTCATCATCAAGGCGGATGTACAGGGCTCGGTGGAGGCCGTGCGCGCCTCTGTCGAGAAACTTGCCAATGAGGAAGTCAAGGTGCGCGTCATCCGCGCCGCCGCGGGCGCCATCACCGAGAGCGATGTCTCGCTTGCAGATTCCTCCAAGGCGCTCATCATCGGCTTCAACGTCCGTCCCGACGCCAAGGCCAAGACGCTCGCCGAGCGCAGCCGCGTGGAGATCCGCATGTACCGCATCATCTACGAGCTCCTCGACGAACTCGAAGCGATGCTCAAAGGCATGCTTGCCCCCAAATACAAGGAGACGCTCATCGGGAAGGCGGAAGTCCGCCAGACGTTCAATGTTTCGGGCGTGGGGGTCGTCGCAGGTTGCCTCGTCGTCGAGGGCAGGCTGATGCGCGGCGGGAAACTGCGCATCTACCGCGACAACATCATGATCGTCGAGGGCAATGCCAAGACGCTCAAACACTACAAGGACGAAGTCAAAGAGATCGCGGCGGGCCTCGAATGCGGCTGTGCCATCGAGGGCTTCAACGAGATCCGCATCGGCGACTTCATCGAATGTTATCTCGTCGAGGAGGTCAAGCAGGCGTGAGCAAGCGTACCGAGCGGTTAGACAGCGAATTCCGCAAAGAGATCGCCGCCATCTTGTCGGGTCCCGTGAAGGACCGCGAGCCAGGGCTCACGGGTCTTGTCAGCGTCACGGAGGCGGATGTCGCCCCCGACCTCAAAACGGCAAAGATCTATATCAGTGTGTATACAACTTCTCCCGAGGAGAAGCGGCGGCAGTTTGAGATCATCAAGGGCTACGCGGGCTTTGTGCGCCATGAACTTGCACGCGTGATGCGTGTGCGCACCGTCCCCGAGCTCACCTTCCTGCCCGACGACAGCTTCGAATACGGCTCCAAGATGGACGAGCTCTTTGCAAAACTCAACAAGGACGACCAATGAGTACCATCGAAGAAATAGCCTCAGTCTTAAAAAACAGCAAACGCGCGGTGATCTTCACGCATATGCGGCCCGACGGCGATACGCTCGGGTGCGGCATGGCGCTTCATCGCGCGCTTTCTTTATGCGGCATACAGAGCGAAGTCGTGAACGAGGGCGAGGTCCCCGCGCGGTTTGGCTTTTTGGAGGGGCTCGGGGAGATCAAAACGGCTCCCTCCATGGATGCCGATACCTTTGTTGCCGTCGACGCGAGCGATCCCGCACGGCTCGGCATGCTCGAAACCGTCTTCCGCGCGGGCGCCAAAAAGAAGACGACGGTGAATATCGACCACCACATCTCCAACACGATGTATGCGCGCTATAATTTTGTGCGCACATGTGCGAGCAATGCGGAAAACGTGCTCGCCGTCATCCTTGCAATGGGGGTGACGCCGGACCGCGCCGTCTATGAGTTTCTTCTGCTCGGCATGGTGACGGATTCTGGCAACTTCACCCACGGCGACGTCAACGGAGAGACGCTCCGCGCGGCGGCCATGGCCGTGGATGGGGGAGCGGACCTCGGCCGCATCTCCTATGAGGGCATGCGCAAGCAGTCCAAGGCGCGTGCACAGCTCTATGCCGAGACGGTCTCACACCTTCGCTATCTTCTCGACGACAAGCTGGCCGTTGCCATCGTCACGGCCGAGCAATTGAAGCGCTTCGGCCTTGGCTCCGACGCCACCGAGGGCATCGTGGACTTCGCGCTCACCGTCGAGTGCGTGGAGGTGAGCGTCTGTCTTCTCGAAGTCAAACGGGGGCAATACAAGGTCTCCCTCCGCTCCAAGGGGAAGGTCAACGTCAACGACGTCGCGCGCACGTTCGGCGGAGGCGGGCATGTGCTGGCCTCGGGTTGCATGATCTTCGGCGAGCTCGAAGAGGCCGTCGACCGTCTCCGCTATGCGGTATGGCAACACGCGGGGGATCTATGACGGGATTTCTGAACATCGACAAGCCGGAGGGGAAGTCCTCGGCATATGTCGTCAACATCATCAAACATGTCACCAAACAACCGTGCGGACATCTCGGCACGCTCGATCCCTTTGCGTCGGGCGTACTTCCCGTTGCCATCGGCAATGCCGCGCGTCTCTTCGATTACTTTCTCACCAAGAAGAAGACCTACACCGCGCGTTTTCAGTTCGGCGCCACGACGGACACCCTCGACAGCGAGGGAGCACTCTCGGTCGGCGGGCGCATCCCGTCCGCTGGGGAGATCGAAGCGGCCCTTCCCTCCCTTACGGGGACCTATGCCCAAACTCCGCCGCTATATAGCGCCAAGAGCGTGAACGGCCGCCGCGGATATGAACTCGCACGCCGCGGGGAGACGGCGGTACTGCAATCCAAAGAAGTGACGGTGGAAAGGTTTGCGCTTCTCGGGCAGACGGCGCCCGACGAGTTTGAGTTTTCGATCACCTGCGGCGCGGGGACCTACATCCGCGCCCTTGCACGGGATCTTGCCGAGGCGCTCGGAACGCAGGGTTATTGCAGTTTCCTCAGGCGCACGGCGAGCGGGATCTTTACCGAAGAAACGCTCATCCCGCTCTCTGCGGTCACACCCGAAACATGGCAAAATTATCTCATACCCACGGACATGGTACTGCCCTTTGCGGTCATGGATGTAAACGACGGGCGTTTTTACAACGGCGTTCCGTATGAAGTGGAGGTCGCCGACGGGACCTATAAGATCTATCGCGAGGGCGTATTTTACGGCACGGGCGTCGTAGAGAACGGCATCCTCCGCGCGGGGAAGAAGTTATGCTGACGCTCGGATACGGCGAAAAGTTTTCCTCGCCGTGCGTGCTCGTGATGGGGGGCTTCGACGGCCTGCACCTCGGCCACCGCGCGCTGCTCTGGAGGGCGGCGAGCGCGGGGCTTCCCATCGGCATCACGACGCTTCTCGGCGGCAAGGGCAAGATGCTCTTCACGCGTTCCGAGCGGGAATTTCTCTTCGCGCGTGCGGGCGCGGCGTTTGTCTATGAGATCCCGTTTACGGATGAGGTCATGTCTACCCCCGCGGAAGACTTTTTGCGTACGCTTTTTTCGGACGTCGCAGTCAAAAAAGTAATCTGCGGCGAGGATTTTCGCTTCGGGAAGGGGGCATGCGGCACGCCCGCCCTCTTAAAACAACTCGCGCCCTGCCCCGTCGAAGTAGTTCCCATCCTCTGTTCCGCCCCCGTGCGTGCGGAGACGGAGGGGGGATGCGTGCAGAAGATCTCCGCTTCTGCTTGCAAAAAATACCTTTCCGATGGCGAGCTTTCCCTGCTCAATGCCTGTCTCGAAACACAGGATCTCTATGGCAGCGCCTATTTCGTGCAGGGGACCGTCGAGCACGGCAGACAAGTTGGGAGGACGTACGGGTTTCCCACGCTTAATCTCTCTGTTTCCGCGGAGAAAATGCTCCCTCCCGACGGCGTCTACGGCGGACTCTGCGCAACTCCCGCGGGGGATTTTCCGACCATCGTCAACATCGGTGCGCGGCCGACCTTCGGCGTTGAGGAGCGCAAGATCGAGGCCTATCTCGACGGTTTTTCAGGCGATCTCTATGGCGCGACCGTGCGCGTCTATCCCGTGGAATTTTATCGCGGCATCTTAAAATTCGCCGACGCCGATGCACTGAAACTGCAATTGCAAGAAGATATCGAACGGCTCCGCAGGAGCATTGTAGACAGAAAATGAGGCACCCATGTCTGCGATAAGATGTTCAGAAAGGAGAAATGTTATGATCAAATTCGGACCGAGCGGCAATTCGGAACGCTTCTATGCCGAGGGCTATGAACACACCGAAGAGGCCGCGTATTTTGTCAGAGAAAACGGGCTCGATTGCTTTGAATATTCCTTCGGCCGCGGCGTCCACATGACGGAGAAGAAGGCGGCGTCCATCCGCGCGGCCTTTGAAAAGGAGGGCGTCGAGATCTCCGTCCACGCGCCATACTTTATCAATTTCGCCAATCCCGACGATGAGATGGCGGCAAAGTCTTACGGTTACGTCTTGGACAGCGCCCGCATGCTCCGCGAAATGGGGGGGCGCCGCCTCGTCTTTCACCCCGCCACGCAGGGGAAGGACGCGCGCTCCGTTGCCGTGGATCGTACCCTCGACCGCCTCAAAACATTGCGCGACTACATCTATCTCAACGAGTTGCAGGATCTCATCTATTGCCCCGAGACGATGGGGAAGATCGCGCAGATCGGAACAATCGAGGAGATCGTGACCTTCTGCAAGGTAGACCCCGTCTTCACGCCGTGCGTCGATTTCGGCCATGTGAACGCCCGCGAGCAGGGGAGCCTGAAAACGGCCGCGGATTACCGCGAGCGGCTTGAATACATGATCTCTGAGCTCGGCTACGAGCGCATGAAGAATTTCCACGTCCATTTTTCCAAGATCCAATATGGCGCGAAGGGGGAGCTCAAACATCTCACCTTCGCCGATACCGTCTTCGGTCCCGAGTTCGGGCCGCTCGCAGAGGTCCTTCGGGAGCTCAAACTCGAGCCCTATATCGTCTCTGAGTCCGCAGGTACGCAGACCGACGACGCCATCGCGATGAAAAAGATATATCTGCAACTTGGAAATTAGGGGTAAAAACTTCTTCCAAAGACATCAAAAAACATCCCGTTCGCCGTGAAGGGGATGTTTTTGTTTATAAGTATCATCGGGCAGGGGAGCTTGGCAATCTTTTGTGGATAACTCTTATGTGCGGAGGTTCATCTCAGCGGCCAAGCCTTGGTTGTAGGCCATGATCTTTTCGTTGATCTTCTTGTTGAAGTCATCGTTTGCCGAAGTGGAGAAATCGCACAGGACCACGGGCATCACCTTCATCCAATCGTCAAACTTGGGCTTTTCGATCATTTCCGAATTGTGATTTTTGGCCTTGCATACGAGCGACCATGCGGCCGCCGTATCGATGGGGTCCTGCATCGTCGGCGTGGTGTTGAGCTGCATGACGCGGAAGCCGTCGCTGTATTTCGTGTAACTTTCTTGGATGCGCTCGCTTTGTTTGTCGACGGCCTCTGCCAAAGCCGAGGAATCCATCCGGTTGTACCAAGCGGCGCTGATGCAGCCGGGCTTTCCGTAACACTTTCCCTCGTATTCGCTTTGTTCGAGGTCTGCGAATAAGGAGTTCTTTTTATAGTCGCCGGTGAGTACCACGACCGCGCCGCCCTGTGTGCCGTTCTTCGTCACGGCATTGTATCTGAGCTCGCCGAGCGGGATATTTTCGTAGGGGACGAAATCTTTCAACGTCTGCCCGCCGTATACGATGCCGAACAGGGTGGATAAAAATCCCGATATCGTAGTCCCTTCCCCGTACATGAGCTGCACCTGGAGCACGACGATCTCCCCCGGAGCCTTCTGCAAGAACTTGATGGCGTCCCGGATGTAGGTATCCATGGGTCCGTCGATGACGGAGTGGCTTCCGTACCATTCCCCGTTTTGATAGGAGCCCTTGATGTGCAGGTATCTCACGCCCTGCACGAGCTGGTCGTAAATGGTCGAAACCTGCGTCTTGGTGTATCGGTATGAGAGCCCCCAAACGCTTTGGTAAAGGACCGTCGCGTTCTCATTGACCTCTCCGCTTAGTCCCTTATATTTTGTCAGGTTGTAAGTATTCGCATCGTGTGAGCCGAGCATGGCTAAATCGACCACGCGCGGATCGGCGTCGGAGATCCCCTCGATATCCGACATCACGGACGTATACGCGCCGTCATCGCTGATCTTGCCCGCACACAGGGCGAGACTGTTGCAAATGATCGAGAGCGCAATGCTCAAAGCGAGCAGCAGTGTGCCCGCGATGCAGAGAATGATCTTGGTCCTTTTTTTGATCCGTCCTTCCACTTTTTGATCCGTCCTTCCACGAATTTATTATAACATATTTGTTAAATTTTTGCAAGGGGTATTTTTGATTCTTATTCTACAAGATATTAAATAATAAAATTTCTATATCAAAAATTTTGAATATGTTTTATAATCGTAGACGACCGCAGAGATGGGAGCATGCAAAAAGGAGTTCAATGCGATTTAAATTTGGACAGGATAACCATACGGTTGCTGTTGGGCGGGATACCGGGTGGGCCGTGTGGCAATTCGGGCAATAGATCATAAAGACCTTCTTTGTTTGATTTCAATTGTACCTGTATCTCACATTATATTCTCAAAATCTGAGACTGTCAAGTAAAATTCTCAAATTTTGATAAATTATTTTTTATGGGTATACAAGAAGAAAACGGCTTTCCGGCCAATCTGAAATTATTGCGTACAGCAAAGGGGATAGGGCAGCGTGAACTTGCCGAAGTGCTCGATACGACCTTGAAAACGGTGTCGCATTGGGAGACGGGATACAGTGAGCCGTCTATCCGGCAACTTATCACGCTTGCCGATTTTTTTGATGTCTCGCTGGATGACCTTGTAGGCCGCGAATAGCTCCCTGTTCTTTTTTGCCGTCTTTTTTGAAAAAATCGTTGACTTATGTGTGCAGATTTGGTATAATATTCCCATGTTTCCCGAAAAGCTACACAAACTCTTCACGGAGACGGGGGCAGACGCCGTCTTTGTGGAGTGCGATTTCCTCCGCAGATACCTGACGGGCTTCTATTCGACGGACGGCTACGTTCTTCTAACTGCCGAAAGGTGCATCTTTTTTGCCGACCTTCGCTACTTTGAAGCGGCGGAGAAAGCGCTCAGGGGCAGTGCGGTCGAAGTCGTCGAGGGGGGATACCGCGAGGCGCTCGAAGCCGCCAAACCCTATCACACGCTCGGCGTTCCCTATCCCTTTGTGAGCGTCTCCGCGCTCCGTCTCTATGAAAAAGACGGCCATGAGACGGTGGACTGCATGCCCGCCTTCAAGCGCGCCATGCTCATCAAGACGGAGCGGGAGCTCTCCCTCATCCAGACGGCTTGCACGATCGCCGAGGACGCGTTCAACGCCCTCCTTCCCGAGATCCGAGAGGGGATGCAAGAGCGGGAAGTCGCCGCCCTTCTCGAATACAGGATGCGGCAACTCGGCGCGAGCGGGACTTCTTTCGACACCATCGTCGCCTTCGGGGAGAACGCCAGCGTACCTCATCACGAGACGGGGGAACGGACGCTGAAATTCGGCGATCCCATCCTCATCGACTTCGGCTGTAAGTATGAGGGATACTGTTCGGACATCACCCGCACCTTCCTCTTCGGAGACGACGGCAAGCATGAGGAGTTCAAAAAGATCCATGAGATCGTCCTCACGGCGCATGAGCTCGTCAAGGAGAAGACTGCGGCGGGCATGACGGGAAAGGCCGCCGACGCGATCGCCCGCGACTATTTGCGCGAAAAGGGCTTGGCGGAGTATTTCACACACTCTCTGGGCCACGGCATCGGGCTTCAGATCCACGAGTACCCCGTTCTCTCGCCGAGAGGGGAAGAGGCCTTGGAAGACGGGATGGTCTTTTCCGACGAGCCCGGGGTCTATATCGCAGGCAAGCTCGGGGTACGCATCGAAGACAGTCTCTGTATGAAGGGCGGCAGGGCAGTCTCCTTTATGACGAGGACAAGCCGCAAGGCGCTCATTCTTTAACAACACCGATAGAAAGCGAATTATTTAAGGAGAATATAAATTATGGCACAGATCATGGCAGGCGATATCCGCAAGGGCACGACGTTCGAATACAAGAGCGGCGTCTACACCGTCACCGAATTCCAGCACGTCAAGCCGGGCAAGGGCGCGGCATTTGTCCGCACGACGCTCAAAAACGTCGTCACGGGGCAGGTCCTCTCCGATGAGACCTTCAACCCCACGACCAAGCTCGAGACGGCGCAGGTCGAGACGAGAAAGATGACCTATTCCTACAACGACGGCGAGTTCTACTACTTCATGGACGACGAGTTCAACCTCACGCCCCTCAACTTCTCGCAGGTCGAAGACGCTCTCAAATATATCCGTGAGAACGACATCGTCACCGTGCGTTTCCTCTATGGCAACGCGTTCTCCGTCGAGCCCGAGAATTTCGTCGAGCTCAAGGTCATCGAGGCAGAGCCCGGCGTCAAGGGCAATACGGCGACCAACGTCACTAAGGCGGCCAAAGTGGAGACGGGCGCCGTCTTCCAGGTCCCCATGTTCGTCGAAGAGGGCGATACGATCCGCATCGACACCCGTACGGGCGAGTACATGTCGAGAGTCTGACATTATGAAATTTGTCGCACAGCGTGTGCTCCGTGCGGCGCTTTCAGTTGGCGATGTGCCCGTCTCCGGAATCGGATACGGGCTTGTCGTTTTTTTGGGCGTCGGGGCGGGGGACACCGTGGATATGGCGAAAAAGTGTGCCGCGAAGCTCGCGAACCTGCGCGTCTTCGAGGACGAAGCGGGCAAGATGAACAGATCCGTCCTCGATGTCGGCGGCGAAATCCTTCTCGTTTCGCAATTCACGCTCTATGGCGACTGCACGCGGGGGAACCGTCCGAGTTTCACGTCCGCGGAGTTGCCTGCCCGTGCGGAAGAGCTCTATGAAGATACCGCCCGGTTTCTCTCTGCCTGCGGCGTCCCCGTGAAGAAGGGCGTATTCGGTGCGGACATGCGCATCGAACAGGTCAACGCGGGCCCCGTCACCATCATCTACGAGATTTAGGAGTGTCTATGCGCGTTCAATACCTTGGGACGAGTGCGGCGGAGGGGATCCCCGCATGCTTTTGCAACTGTGCTTTTTGCAGGGAGGCGAAACGGCGCGGATATATCCGTACGCGCTCGCAGGTGCTTCTCGGCGGGGAACTCTCCATTGATTACCCGCCCGACGCGTTTGCCCATGCGATGCGGTTCGGGGCCGACCTTTCGGCGATCCGCTACCTCTTCGTGACCCATGCGCACATGGACCATTTCTATGCGCAGGATCTTATTTTGCGCGGATACAAATACGCGCACGAGATCACAGAGAAGGAGCTCCACATCTTCGGCAACGAAGAGGTCCTCGAGGTCTACGCGGAGGGCACGGCACGGGAGATGCGCCCCGAGATCGGCTCGGCCATCAAACTGCATAAAATCGGCGCATTCGAGGAAATTACCTTTGATGAGTGGAAGGTATGGACGTTGCCCGCCAAGCACTCTTCGCGGGAGCCTCTCCTCTTTCTCTTTGAGAAGGCAGGCAAGCGCGTTCTGCACCTCACGGACACGGGAGGGCTGACGGAGGAGGCCGTGCGGTTTCTCTCTTCCGTCGGGGGACCCGCCTGCGATCTCGTCACGCTCGACTGCACGTTTCTCTACGGAACGACGGAGAAGACGGCGCGCCATATGGGGCTCGACGAGGATGCGAGGACGATGGAAAAGCTCTCCCGTATCGGTCTGCTCGACGGCCATACCGTGCGCGTCATCACGCACTTTTCTCACAACAGCGCCCCCGGCGAGGAACTTCTTGCGCGGGCAGAGCGGGAATACGGGGTCATCGCCGCCTATGACGGCATGACGCTCGACATCTGAACGCAGGACATATAAGGAGCTCACTTATGGGATTGATCTCGCGCATCAAGAATTTCTTTGCGCGGCGCAAATGGCAGCCCGTTCTCGGGATCGCATTCGGCAGCGGAGGCGCCAAGGGAATGGCGCATCTCGGCGCGCTGAAAGCCTTTGAGGAGGCGGGCATCTCGTTCTCCGTCGTGACGGGCGCGAGCATCGGCGCCATCGTCGGCGCGCTCTATGCCAAGGGATATTCCTCTTCGGATATGGTCGGCGTCGTAGAGGGGCTGAACCGAAAGGAATTCGCGAAAAATTTGCGTCCTCTCGCGGACTTGGGCTTTGCGGAGGACTTTCTGAGACAATATCTCGACGGGGATTTTACGACGCTTCCGAAGCCCTTTGCGGCATGGATCACGGACGGTAAGACGAATACCGGCCGTGCCGTCAAAGAGGGGAATCTCGCGCATGCCCTGACGGCCTCCGCGGCCATCCCTCCCTTTTTCCGCGGGGTGGAGATCGGCGGCGCGAAGTATTATGACGGCGCCTTTACCAACGCCGTTCCCGCCGATGCATGCAGGGAACTCGGCGCGGACTTTGTCGTCGGCATCGACCTTGCCGCCTTTATCAAAACAGAGGAGAAGGGCCGCCTCGCCCGCCTCTGGGGGGCCGCCGTCGAGATGTTCACGCCTGTAAAATACACCGAGGATTGCCGTTCCCGCGGCTATGCCTCCGCAAATGTTATGTTGCGGCCTGCGCTCAAAGAGTTCAGCGCTACGGACATCTCCGTCACATCCATGGACGCTATGTTCCATGCGGGATATGAGGAGGCGAAACAGCAGATCCCCGCCATTTTGCAGGCCATCGAGGAGGAGAAACGTGCGCATAAAAAGGCCTCTCACCGCAGATGAACTGAAAGAAAAGCAGGCAAAGAGCATCCGCAGGAAGAAGGACCCCGATTTCAAGGCCCTCGTGCGGCACATCGTCCTGATCTCTCTTTCTGCCGTCTTTGTGCTGACGCTCTTTGTCTTCGATTACTTTCTTCCCTTCCGCACCCTGGTCCCCGCCTACTCTTTCCCGCGGCGGGAGGAAGGGGAGATGCGCGTGCACTTTTTGGACGTCGGGCAGGGAGACGCCGCGCTCTTCGAATTTCCCGGGGGAGATTGTCTGCTCGTCGATACGGGGGACGGCTCCTTCGGGAACGAAGACCATCTCTACCGTTATCTCAAGGGGATCGCGCCGTCCTCGCTGACAGTTTTGCTGTCGCATACCGATTATGACCACAGCGGCGGGCTGCAATTTCTCTTGGAGTATTATCCTCCGGATGCCGTCTATATCCCCGTCTCCCACTCGCTTTCCTCCGTCACGGAGGTGCCCGTTTATACATATTCGCGCTACGACGTGCTCACATGGTCGGGCGGCGCCTATGCCGTCTGCCTCTCTCCCTACTCGTTGGAGGAGGGGACGGGGAACGACACCTCGGGCGTCTTCTATATCAAATATCACGACACGGCGATCCTCATGCCGGGAGACATCTCCTCGGTGCGTGAGCGCCGTCTGCTGAAAGAGTATGCTCTCGACGGGACTTTGTTCGACAGCGGGGAGTACCGCGTCCGCCTCGAAGACGTCGACATCCTGAAGGTCTCGCACCACGGCTCGGCCTCCTCCTCCGCGGCGGAATGGCTCTCGCTTTTGTCGCCGTCGGTGGCCGTCATTTCATGCGGGGAGGGCAATCCTTACGGCCATCCCAAGCCCGATGCACTCACGCGGCTCGGGCAGGTCGCCGAGATCTATCGGACCGATGAGCTCGGCGATATCGTCATTTCAATTACGGCGGACGGCTTCACCGTCGTGGCATAAGGAGCATTTTATGAAGATCGTAACGAGCGGCGAATCGCACGGGAAGGGGCTTTTTGCCATCATAGAGGGCCTTCCCGCGGGATTGAAATTGGATGCGGAGGCCATCTGCGGCGCGCTTGCCCTTCGCCAGAGCGGCTACGGGCGCGGCGGGAGGCAGAAGATCGAACGGGACAGCGTCGAATTCCTCTCCGGGGTGAGAGATCTTGTCACGCTCGGCAGTCCCGTCACGCTTGCCGTCTATAACCGCGACTACGAAAATTGGAAAGATACCATGGCCCCGGAGGGATGTGACGTCGGCTTAAAAAGGCTCACCAAGGTGCGGCCGGGGCATGCCGACCTCGCTGGGATGCTGAAATTCGGCCACGCGGACGCGCGGAACGTTTTGGAACGTGCTTCGGCGCGGGAGACAGCCGTGCGCGTCGCGGCGGGCGAGGTCTGCCGCCAATTGCTCTCGGCCCTCGGCATCTGCGTCCGCGGCTATGTGCGTGCGGTGGGGGGGACCGCCGATGAGGAGGAATACCCCTTCGCGCGGCTTTCGGAGCGGGAAGAGACGCTCGGCATGATGAACGTCGACCTTGCTGCAAAGGCGCGCAGGGAGATCGACGCATGTAGGGCGGACGGCGATACCCTCGGCGGCGTTGCAGAGGTGCGCGTCAAGGGTTTGAAGAGCGGTTTCGGCAGCTGCATGACGTACCGCGAGAAATTGGACGCCCGTCTTGCCGCGGCGGCGATGAGCATCCAGGCGGCGAAGGGCGTGGAGTTCGGCATGGGATTTGCGGCCGCCGCACACCGCGGGAGCGATGTCCACGACGAGATCTTTTTTGCAGAGCAGGGCTATTCTCGCCGCACCAACCGCGCGGGAGGGATCGAGGGCGGCATGTCCAACGGAGAGGAGATCGTTCTCCGCGTCGCGATGAAGCCCATTCCCACTCTGATGCGCGGGCTCCGCACGGTGGATACCCAAACGGGAGAGGCGTCGATAGCCGCCGCGGAGCGCAGCGACGTCTGTGCTATCCTCGCCTTTGAAACGGTTTTGGAGGCGGCCGTTGCGGCCGAACTTGCCGCCGTGGTCTCCGAGCGCTTAGGCGGCGACACACTTTCGGAACTCATCGAACGATACAGGAGATTAGCATGAAGACAATACGGATCGGTCACAAAGAGACGACGGAGTGCACGATCGTCTATCAGAATGACGCATTTAGAAAGAAAATCGCACCTATGCGGGAGAATTTTTTGCATGGCGGCGGCATGATCGTCACGGACGCCAACGTGTATGCGATCTACCGCAAGAAGATGGAAAGATACCTCGGCGGAGTGCCGATCTATGTCATGCCGGCAGGGGAACGCAATAAAAACGAGCAGACGCTCTTCGCACTCCTCAAAAACATGAAGGATGTGGGGCTGCGGCGCAATTCTACGCTCATCGCGATCGGCGGCGGCGTCGTCGGCGATCTGGGCGGGCTGGCGGCAAGTCTCTATATGCGCGGCATCGACCTCATACAAGTGCCGACGACTTTGCTCGCACAGGTCGACAGTTCGATAGGGGGCAAGACGGCCGTGGATCTCGGCGGCGTCAAAAATCTCATCGGGGCATTCAAGCAACCCTCGAGGGTGTATACGGACCCTGTTTTCCTGAGAACGTTGCCCCGCCGCGAGCTTCGAGGCGGGCTGGGGGAGATCGTCAAGCACGGTGCGTTGTCCGCGCCCTTGTTTGAAAAACTTTGCAGTGCAAAGGATGTGTTCGATTTGGATTTTCTCGAGGAGATCGTTCCCGAAAATATTGCCCTCAAAGCGGATATCGTCCGCCGCGATCCCTTGGAGACGGGGCTTCGGAAATGCCTGAATCTCGGCCACACGACGGGGCATGCCATCGAACTCTCCACCTCGCTTACGCATGGGGAGTGCATCCTCTGGGGCATTATTTTGGAGACTTTGATCGCAGAGCGGTATCTGGATATCGACCAGGAGTTTCGCCGCCAGCTCTTCGACCTCATCTATACCGTGCTTGGGACAACGAGAACGCCCATGCTCCACGGCCTGTATTTTTCCTTGCTCGACAAGAAAAACACGGCGTCGGACAAAGTGACGCTCACGGTGCCCGTTGCGCTTGAAAAATGGGAACTTCTGGAACTTACATACGCGCAATATGAGAAGGATATCCGTGAAGTGGAGGGGGCCTTGCAGTGAAACTTGCCGTGATCGGAAAGGATGTATCCGGGTCCGAAAGCCCCCGCATGCATGCGTTTATCCTCGGGAGGATGGGGCGCCAATGCACCTATGAGAAGATCTCCATCCCGCCCGCCGAATTTTCCTTGCGCGCGGAGGCGCTGTTTTCGGGATACGACGCCTTCAACGTCACCATTCCCTTCAAGGGGGAGATCATCCCGTATCTCAAACGGCTCGAAGGGGATGCACGCCTTTTCGGCGCCGTGAACACCGTCGTCACGCGCACCCGCACGGGCTATAATACCGACGGGTTTGGCTTTCTTCTCATGCTCGAAAACGCGGGGATCGCCGTCAAAGACAGGAGTTTTCTCATCCTCGGTGCGGGCGGCGCGGGGAGGAGTTGTGTGAAAAAACTCGTGGACGGCGGCGCAAAGGTCTCCGTCTATGAACGGGATGAAGAGCGGCTGATGGCGGTATACCGCGATCTCGGCGGGTTTGAGCCCCTGCCCGAGATCCCGTACGCGCCCTTCGACGTCATCGTCAATTGCACGGGCGTCGGGATGCATGATACGGTGGGGAGGACGCCCGTCGTCAACCTTGCGGGCGATTTCCGCCCCGTGGGCCAAGATCTTCTGTCTTTGGCGTCCGCGGCGGTCGATCTCATCTATGTCCCCGCGGAATCGGAATTCTTGCGCGTCGCGCGGGAATGCGGGAAGCAGACGCTCGCAGGAGCGTCCATGCTCTTCTATCAGGCATACTGTGCAGACTGCATCTTTCTCGGCAGACAGCCGTCGGCGGCCGAGGCGAAAAAGCTCTACGGCGACTATTCGGAGGATATCAAATGAAACTTCTCGTCATCAACGGCGTCAACCTGAATCTGACGGGCAGGCGCGAACAGGGGATCTACGGGACCGAGACGCTATCGGACATCGAGAGTGAGCTTGCCGCATTTGCAAAAGAGCACGGCCACACGGCGGAGTTCTTCCAAAGCAATGTCGAGGGGGAGCTCTGTACGGCCATTCAGAACGCGGAGGGACTCTTTGACGGCATCGTGTTGAATGCGGGCGCGTATTCGCATTATTCCTACGCCATCCGCGATGCCATTGCGGCAGTCAAGGTGCCCGTTGTGGAGGTGCACATGTCCAATGTGCATGCGCGCGAGGAGTTCCGCAAAAAGTCCGTCCTCACCGAGGTGTGCAAGGGCGAGGTGCTCGGATTCGGAAAAATCAGCTATTTCTTGGCAATGGAGAGTTTTTGGCTATGAATATCGTACTTTGCGGCATGATGGGAGTGGGGAAGTCCAGCGTGGGCATCCGCATCGCAGAGCTCACGGGGCGTAGGTGGTATGATACGGACATCGTCATCACCGACCGTCACGGCAGGATCTCGGATATTTTCGAATACTACGGCGAGACGCATTTCCGTTCTCTCGAGACGGGAGTGGTGCGCGAGCTTGCAGATAAAGACGGGCTCGTCATCTCGACGGGCGGCGGCCTCGTCTTGAAGCCCGAGAACAATGAACTGTTAAAGCGCAACGGGAAAATCGTTTTTCTGCGCGCGACATTCGAGACGTTGCTCGCACGCGTGCGTGCAGACGATGCTCGTCCCCTCCTCAAAGATACGGGCAAGACGGCGGAACGGCTCTTGGAGCTTTTGTCCGAACGGCTTCCCGTCTATGAAGCCGTGGCCGACTGCATCGTGGATACCGATGGGAAATCGGTGGACGAAGTCGCCCGCGAGATCTTGGAAAAAGTGGGGCAGACGCCGTGAAGAGAGCTCTCGTCACGGGGGGCACGCGGGGCATCGGGCTCGCCGTCTGCCGCCTGTTTTCCCAAAACGGATATGCCGTCACGGCGACGTATTCCCACAGTGAAGAGGATGCCGTGCGTGCAAGAAAGCTACTTCCGTCCGTCGCGTTCGTCAAGGCGGACGTCTCCTCGGAGGCAGATGCGGAGGCTCTCTTTGCGGGCTTTTCCGCGCTCGACGTTCTCGTCTGCAATGCGGGCGTCGCGCTCTTCAAGCAGGTGCAGGACGTGACCGCGGAGGAGTATCGCCGCGTCATGGATACCGACATGGGCGGCGTCTTCCTGTGTGCAAAGCACGCCGTGAAGAAGATGCTCGAACGAGGGGGAGCCATCGTCAACGTCGCGTCCGTTTGGGGGGAGACGGGAGGCAGTTGCGAGAGCGTCTACTCGGCGGCCAAGGGGGCGGTCATTGCCTTCACAAAGGCGCTTGCAAAGGAACTTGCGCCTTCGCACATCACCGTGAACTGCGTCAGCCCGGGCGTCGTGGACACCGCGATGAACGGCCGTCTGCGCGGGGAAGAGCGGCGTGCGCTCGAAGAGGAGATCCCGCTCGGGCGGTTTGCGAGCCCCGATGAGATCGCCTCGGCCATATTCTTCCTTGCCGGCCATCCCTATATCACGGGGCAGGTCTTGGGCGTCAACGGAGGATTTTTCATTTGAGCAAAGCGCGTTGAACGCGCTTTTTTCAGGAGGTTTTTATGCAGTTTCAACTATCCGGCAACATTCTCATCGCACGCGCGGGCTATGAGACGGTGCGCGTCGAGGCATGGGGACGGGACGCGCTCCGCGTCCGCGCCACGGTGAACGCAGACTTTTCGGACGCAGAGAAGGGATTGGAAGAAGCTCCTGCGATCGCGGGGGAGTGCGGTCTCTGCGAGGAGGGGGCCTATATCCTCAACGGGAAACTGCGCTGTGTTGTCCACAGGAACGGGTTTCTCACATTTTATCGCGGGGAAAAGGTGCTCCTCAAAGAGTATTACCGCGATTTTTCGGGCGCCAACGAACACAGCCCGAGCATGAAACTGAGGGCGCGCGAATATACGCCGCACGGGAGCGACTACGCCGTCACGCTCCGCTTCGAGGCGCAGGAGGAAAAGCTCTTCGGGATGGGGCAATATCAGCAACCCAACTTTGACTTGAAGGGATGCGTGCTCGAACTTGCCCAGCGGAATTCGCAGGTGAGCATTCCCTTTGTGCTCTCCTCGCGCGGGTACGGGTTCCTGCTCAATCATCCCGGGGTCGGAGAGGCGACGTTCGGCGCGAATGTTACGCAGTGGCGGGAAGTCTGCACCGACGAGATCGACTATTGGGTCGTCGCGGGAGACCCCAAGGAGATCTTGGAGCGATACACAGAGGTGACGGGCCGCGCGCCTGCTTTCCCCGAAAATGCACTTGGCCTGTGGCAGAGCAAGTTGCGCTACCGTACGCAGGAGGAAGTGCTCTCCGTGGCCCGGGAATATCGCCGCCGCAAAATTCCGCTCGACGTCATCGTCATCGATTTCTTCCATTGGGTCAGACAGGGGGATTGGGCATTCGACCCTGCGTATTGGCCGGATGTTTCCGCGATGACGGAAGAATTGCACGGGATGGGGGTGCGCTGTATGGTCTCCGTCTGGCCCACCGTGGACAGGAAGAGCGTCAATTATGAGTCCATGCGTTCAAGGGGGCTCCTTGTCCGCACGGAGCGCGGCGCCCCGCAGTGCTTTGATTTTCAAGGCGACACCGTCATCTATGATGCGACCAACGCCGAGGCGCGCGAGTATCTGTGGACCTGTATCAAACAGAACTACTTCGACAAGGGCGTCGACTGTTTTTGGCTCGACGAGGCGGAACCGGAGTATGCCGCCTACGATTTCGAGCATTTCCGCTACCGCAACGGGCCCGTCGTCAAAGCGGGCAATCTCTATCCGCGCGAACACGCGAAGGGTTTCTACGAGGGATTGAAACGGCAGGGATGCGAGGATATCGTGAGCCTTGCGCGCAGTGCTTGGGTGGGGAGCCAAAAATATGCCGTCGTCGTTTGGTCGGGCGATATCTGCTCCAATTTCCGCACGCTCCGCGACCAGCTCGCGGCCGGACTTCACATCGGCATTGCAGGCATCCCCTGGTGGACGACGGACACGGGCGGCTTTTTCGGCGATGTGACGGCAAAGGGATTTTCCGAGCTCCTCATCCGATGGTTTGAATTTTCCACTTTCTCTCCCGTCCTGCGCCTGCACGGAGACAGAGGCCCGCACGACATCCCCAACCTTTCCGATCTCGACTACGGCGGCGGGTTCTCCCCGACGGGCCGCCCCAATGAAATTTGGAGCTATGGAGAAGAGACAGGGGCGATCCTTGAAAAATTTGTGCGCGTCCGCACGGAGATGAAGGAATATCTGAAAAGCGTCTTTCGGGAGGCGAGCGAGAAGGGGTATCCCGTCATGCGCACGCTCTTTTTCGAATTCCCCGAGGACGGGCGGGCGTGGGATGTGGCCGATGAATACATGCTCGGCAGCCAACTTCTCGTTGCCCCCGTGCTGTATGAGGGCATGCGCTGCCGCGAAGTCTACCTGCCGGCGGGGGAGTGGGAAAACTACTTCACGGGAGAGCGGTTCGCGGGAGGCACCTACACGGTGGACGTGCCGCTCGATGAGATCCCCGTGTTCAGGCGCAGAAAATAGGAATCGATGTGCCAGTATTCGGCAATTTAGATAGTATTATGTCAGACATAAAACATTCGTTTTGAAAAAAATTTTGATAAAAAGAGGACTTTTTTTGAAATTTGGCGAAATAACTGAATGATGAAAGATCGCGTCTATCTGATGGAGGAGCAATTTCTCTCTCCCTACGCAACCAAGTCCAAAGATACGCGCGGAAGGGCCCGCGAAGAGGAGCCGTGCTGTATGCGCACGGATTTTCAGCGTGACCGCGACAGGATCATCTATTCCAAGGCGTTTCTTCGTCTGAAAAACAAGACGCAGGTCTTCTTTGCACCGGACGGCGACCACTACATGTCGCGCCTGACGCACACGCTCGACGTATCCCAGATCGCCCGTGCGCTGGCGCGCAATCTCTCCTTGAATGAAGATCTCGCGGAGGCGATCGCGCTCGGGCACGACCTCGGCCACACGCCCTTCGGACATGTCGGGGAGCGGATGCTGGATAAGCTCTGTCCCACGGGATTCCGCCATTCGGTCCAATCTCTCCGCGTTGTCGACATCTATGAAAAAGACGGCATGGGGCTCAATCTCACGTTCGAAGTGCGGGACGGGATCCTGAACCACACCAAGAGCGGAAAGCCCGCCACGCTCGAGGGCGTCGTCGTCTCCCTTGCCGACCGCATTGCCTATATCAACCACGACATCGAGGACGCGATCCGCGCGGGTTTTGTCAAACGGGACGAGCTTCCCGCCGGGCCGATCCGTGTCTTCGGTGAAAGCACTTCTTCCCGCATCAACACGGCCATCCTCGACATCTGCAACGTCTCCGAGGGGAAGCCGTATGTGCGCATGTCCGAAGAGAAGCAGGCCGCCCTCGACGAGCTCAGAAGCTACATGTTTACGCACGTCTATGAGGAGGCGAACAAGCTGATACAGGAGAGCGCGGAGCGCATGCTCGAAAGTCTCTATACATATTTCAACGACCGCCCCGAGGAACTTCCCGCCCTCTACCGCAAGACGGCCGAGGAGGATGTCTCCCGTGCCGTTTGCGATTACATCTCCTCGATGTCCGACAGGTACGCCATCAACGTGTTTAAGCGATTGTTTGTGCCGCGGGAGGGAAGCGTATGACGCGAAGTACCGCGTTTGAGGAATTCAAGCAACAGCTGAAAGAGAAAAACGACATCGTCGAAGTCATCGGCTCCTATATCAAGCTGGAGCGGCGCGGGTATCAATATTGGGCGTGTTGCCCGTTCCACCACGAAAAGACGCCCTCCTTCGCGATCAATGCCGCCGACAGATATTACCACTGCTTCGGCTGTCATGCCTCGGGCGACGTCATCACATTCGTCAAGGAATATGAAAACGTTGATTTTATGCAGGCGGTCCAGATTTTGGCTGCCCGCGTAGGATTGGAGGTCCCTGCCTACGACGACCGTGCCGCGGAGGAAGCCGCGGCCAAGAAAAAAAAACGGGACAGGCTCTCCTCACTCATGCGCCTTTCGGCGCGTTTTTATCTGAAAAACCTCTATTCGGGGCGCGCGGAAGAGCATGTGGATTATCTCGCAAAGCGGGGGATCCAGCCCTCCGTGATGAAGAAATTCGGCTTGGGGGCCTCCCTTGATTTCTACGGGCTCCCTGCCTATTTGCTCGCGAACGGGTTCACGCCCGAGGAGTGCGTCGAGAGCGGGGCCTGCTCCAGAACGGAGGAGGGAAGGCTCATCGACGCCGAGGGAGGCAGGCTCATCATTCCCATTATCAACCATATGGATGAAGTCGTTGCCTTCGGCGGCAGGGTGATGAGGCCCACGGACCACGCGAAATACAAAAATACCCGCGAGACGATGCTCTTCGACAAGAGCAAAAATCTCTTCAACATCAATCTCGTGAAGAAGGAGAAACGGGCGGGCGCCATTCCCTATCTCATCATGGTAGAGGGCTACATGGACGCCATTTCTCTATATCAGGCGGGATTTCACAACGTCGTCGCGAGCATGGGGACCTCCCTGACCAAGGAGCAGGCCCGCCTTGCCAAGCGATATACAGACACCGTGCTCATCAGTTACGACGGGGATTTTGCGGGGCAATCGGCAAATCTGCGCGGGCTCGACATCCTCAAAGCGGAGGGCTTGAAGGTCCGCGTCGTCCCCATGCCGGAGGGAATGGATCCCGATGACGTCGTTCGCAGGCAGGGGACGGAGGGATACCGGAAATGTCTCGACGCCGCCATGCCGCTCATTGATTTCCGGATCCTCGCCGTGCAACGCAAATATCATGTGAACGACCCCTATGAGAAGCGGGATTTCGTGCGCGAGGCACTTACCGTCATCCGCGATGCGGAGAGCGCCGCGGAGAGGGAGGAATTGCTCGCCCGCATTTCCGAGATCAGCGGGATCAGCAGGCAGGCGCTGGAACACGATCTCGAACAGGGCGCCGCCAAACCCGTAAAACAGCCCGACGTTCCCCGTGACGGCTCTCTGCCCAAACGGGACGCCTCGGACGGGGAGACGCGCGCCGCCCGCTTTGTCCTCGCGGCATGCCTGCTCTCCAAGCCCTATACCTTGGATTGCGACCTCGGCGAACGGGAATTTACCAACGATGAACATCGCGTCATCGCCGGGTATATTATGAATGGCAGGAAGACGGGGCGCGTGCATGCGGGCGGGATCTTCGAATTGATGGACCCCGACGGCGAACTTGCCGAGGTGCTCAACCTCGACTACGGCGACAACCTCGACGGGGAGAACGCGGAGAGATATTTCGCCGACTGCCTCGCCGTCATCGACCGCAAGACGCTCACAGACCGCATCGCAAAGGAGCGGGAGCGCTACACCGCCGCGCAGACGGACGGGGAACGATTGGAGATCCTCAGACGGATCGACGAATATACAAAGAAATTGAAGAAACAGAGCGGAGGAAAAATTTGATGGTTACCGAACAACAACTCACCGAGATCATTGATTCGATTGCATCGAGCTACAAAATGAAGGGCAGCGTGTCGACGAACGCGCTGTGCGACATCCTCGAAAAATACGATTTGACGCCGCAACAGATCGAGCAGGTGTATAAGGTCCTCCCGGAGACGGGCGTCTCCATTTACGATGAAGACGAGCGCGACCGCGAGCTGTTTGAGCAGGCGCTCTCGGACATCGGGCTCGACGACCCCGTGAAGATGTATTTGAAGGACATCGGCCGTGTGCCGCTTCTCTCGGGGGATGAGGAGATCGAACTTGCCCGCAGGATGCAAGAGGGGGATGAGGACGCGAAGCGCCGTCTTTCGGAGGCCAACCTCCGCCTCGTCGTCTCCATTGCCAAACGCTATGTCGGGCGGGGCATGCTCTTCCTTGACCTCATACAGGAGGGCAATTTAGGCCTCATGAAGGCCGTCGAGAAGTTCGACTACCAGAAGGGATTCAAATTTTCGACGTATGCGACGTGGTGGATCCGCCAATCCATCACGCGTGCCATTGCCGATCAGGCGCGCACCATCCGTATCCCCGTGCATATGGTGGAGACCATCAACAAGCTCACCCGCGTCTCCCGCATGCTGTTGCAGGAGAACGGCCGCGAACCCACCCCCGAGGAGATCGCAGAGGCGATGGGGATCGACGTCCAGCGCGTCATGGAGATCCAAAAGATCGCGCAGGATCCCGTCTCCCTCGAGACGCCCATCGGCGAGGAGGAAGACTCCCATCTCGGCGATTTCATCGAGGACGACAAGACGCAGACGCCCGGGGATTCCGTCACCTTCATCATGCTCAAAGAACAGCTCCTCGGCGTGCTCGATACCCTGACGCCGCGCGAAGAGAAGGTGTTGCGTCTCCGCTACGGCATCGACGACGGGAAGCCCCGCACGCTCGAAGAGGTGGGGCGGGAATTCAACGTCACGCGTGAGCGCATCCGCCAGATCGAGGCAAAGGCGCTCCGCAAGCTCCGCCATCCCTCGCGGAGCAAGAAGCTCAGAGACTTCCTCAACAACTGATGACGGAACGCATCGCAAAGCTCTGCGGCGCGCTTTCACGGGCCCGCGTCTTCGCGGATATCGGCTGCGATCACGGCTACTGCACCAAATACATGCTCGACAACGGACTGTGCGAGAGGGCATATATCTCGGACATCAGCGCGGAGTCCCTCAAAAAGGCCGAGACGCTCCTGCGTGAAGAGATCGCGGCGGGAAGATGTATCCCCGTCGTCGCCGACGGCCTCGACGGCATCCGCGAACCGTGCGACCTCGTGCTGATCGCAGGCATGGGCGGGGAGGAGATCGTGCACATTCTCTCCCGCGTGTCCCTTCCCGGGCGGTTTGTTCTGCAACCGATGAAGAACTGTGAAAAAGTGCGGGCATTTCTCCTTGAAAGAGGGGCGCACATCGAGCTGGACATCACCTTCTCGGAGGGGGAGACCCGCAAAAAGTTTTACGATCTCATTGCGGGGCGCGGCAGCGGCGGGGACTTCTATACCGCCCGCCAGCTCCTCTACGGGAGGGACAACCTCTCGGGCAAGTCCGAGGCATTCGTGCAAAAACTTCTCGGAGAGAGAGAAAAATTGCGGGAGAGATCGGAGCGCCCGCTCGGCCCCGAAGGCCGAAAAAAAATTTCCGAACAACTCAAAGAAACGGAGGAGATCATCTGTGAAATTACAGGAACTCTATGAAGTGATAGACGGCCTTGCGCCCTTTGCATTATCCGAGGAATACATAGCGCTCGGGCATCACGACAACAGCGGGCTCTTGCTGGAATGCAGCGAAGAGGCGGAGGGGGCGCTCTTCTCCCTCGATCTCTCCCTTGCCGCCGTGGAAGAGGCTAAGCGTGTGGGGGCGGATTGCATCGTGACGCACCATCCCGCCATCTGGATGCCCGTTACAAAGTTAGACCGTGAACACGAGAACAAGCTCGTCGCCTGCATTCGGGCGGGGATCTCGGTCATCTCGGCGCATCTCAATCTCGACGCCGCCGCTGCGGGGATCGACGAGTGCCTCATGCGCGGGCTGGGCGGCAAACAGGCAGACGCCGTCTATGAGCAGCTGTCCGCAGGGGCATACGGGAGAGTGTTCGACGTCAAGGAGTGTTCCCGCAGGGCCTTTACGGATCGGATCTCGCAGGTCTTTCGTACCAAGCGTCTGGTTACATACGGAGACCGTCCCGTCGGCCGCGTTGCCTGTTTTTGCGGCGCGGGACTGGACTACGGCGCCATCCGTTTTGCCTTGCGGGAGGGTGCGGATACCGTCGTCTCTTCCGATGCCAAACATCATCTCATCACGGAAGCGGTGGAGCATGGGCTGAATCTCATTCTTCTCACCCATTATGCCGCGGAGAACTACGGTTTCATGCGCTTTGCAGAGGCCGTGCGCCAAAGAGTGAGCATTCCCGTATCGACCTTTACGGACGAGCGGTATCTATAACAGGAAAAAAGGAGGATCATTATGCCCGTTTTGAAGGAATTATTGGAATATCAAAGAGAGGATGCGGCGCTCCGCGCCATCGAGCAAGAACTTCTCGCGAGTGAAGAGCGGAAAAAATTCATGCAGGCGAAGAAGTTCATGGAGGCCGCCCGCGAAAAACTCGAATCCCTCGAGAAGCGCGCGATCGAGATCAGGACCGCGCGGGACGATCTCATGGGGCGCGTCGAGGACATGACCCACGCCGTCGCGGAATATGCCGAGCTTGAGGAGATGATCGAGGGGGGCGGCGATATCGCCTTCTATAAGAAGAATGCGCAGGCACAGCTCGACAGACTGCGTTCCATCAAGAATGAACTCAACAAACTGCTCGCGGAGGCGTCTGCCGTGGTCGAGGAGTATCGGAAACTGCGGGAACAGACCATCGCCATGCAGAAGCAGTATAAGGAGTACAACGAGAAATTCAAGACGCTCCGCAATGCCAAGGCTCCCGAGGTGAAGAAGATCACCGAAAAGCTCGAATCGATTGCAAAAAACATAGATCCCGCAATTATGGACCGTTACCAGCAGAAGCGGAAGGAGCGCATTTTCCCCATCATCGTTCCGCTCTCGGGAGATTTTTGCATGTGCGGGTTCGAGTTCCCCAAATTCCACCAGAGCGAGCTCGCGGGCGGCAACGTCGTCGAATGCGAAAACTGCCACAGGTTTATCTACAAGCCGTAACACTTCCCGCTCCTGCCGCCATATCATGAAGATATGCGGTCTGTCTATGCAGTCATTGATGTGGACGCCATCCGTCACAATGCACGCACCCTGAAAAAATTCGCAAAAGTTCCCCTCATCGCCGTCGTAAAAGATGACGCCTACGGGCATGGCGCCGAAATAGTTTCGCTCGCCATCGAGCGCGACGTGGACGCTTTTGCCGTATCGTCTGCGGAGGAGGGGGCGGCACTTCGGACGGCAGGGGTCCGAAAACATATTCTCGTATTATCGCCTCCTCTCGACCGAGAGGAGGTTTTGCGGTTGAGCCATTACGGGCTCACGGCGGCAGTCGGCTCGCGGCGTGCGCTCAGGCTTGTAAGCGGTACAGGCGTCCGCGTGCATCTCGCCGTCAACACGGGGATGAACCGCTACGGGATCCCGTTTGAACGGACGGACGCCTTTCTCGGGGAGTGCCTCAGGGCGGGGCTGAACGTCACGGGGATGTTTTCACATCTCTATCTTGCGACGGACGCCGCGGCGCGGGAAGAGCAGTTCGCGCGGTTTCAGGCCGCATCCGAGGCCGTAAAAGAGCGGCTCCCGCAGGCTGTCTGCCATCTTTCCGCAACGGACGGAACGCTCGCGGGGATGTTCTGCGATGCCGTGCGCGTGGGGCTGGGATTATACGGCTATGCCGCCTCCGATGCCCTCAAACTCAGACCGGCGATGAAACTATACGCGACCGTTGCGGATGTACGTAGCCAAAGCGGCGAAGGGGCGGGTTATCAGCGCTATACGGCACAAAGAAAGCTCTACACGCTCCGCCTCGGCTACGGGAACGGGTTCTTCCGCGCGGGAGGGATCGGCGTGGGAAAGCTGTGCATGGACGCCTGTATCGCGGAGGGAGAGGCGAAAGTCGGTGCGAGAAAACGCGTGCTCCGGGATCTCGAGGAATATGCGACCATGCACGGGACGACGGTCTATGAGGTGCTCGTGCGGATCGGGAAGGGGATCGAACGGCAATATGTGCATTTATGAAGATGTCTTCCTCGCCGAAAATCTCAAAAAACGCTTGATTTTTGCCGCGCAATGAGATATACTTTGATCACTGAACGCGGTAAGGTAGTAGAGCGCCCCGCAAGTAAGCGCCGCTTAAACCAGCGGCGAGTGGTAATAAGTCCACCGACAGCGACCTAATAAGCCGCTGTTATTTTTTTACCGTGAATTGCTTTCCGCAGTAGTCCTAAAATTTCCCTGCCAAAAACTATTGACATCTCCCGTCCGTTGGGTTATCATGAACATAGAAAGTGTTTGGCTCGGTGTCGGCGGTTTCCCGCTCTCGTCCTTGTAGCCCCGTACAATGGAATCGTTCTTACGATTTGCGGGCACTTTCTTTTTTTATGCCCTTTCCTTTTTATTTTTCGTCCGCTATGTATTTTCACCATGTCCCGCTTGTTTGTAAAACTTCACGCCTCGCCGAAAAAGGTACGGATGGCCACGGAATGTCTTGACAAAGCGGGGCAAAAATGATATACTTGCTGAAAACGGAGGGACATCCTTCGGAGGGACCGTATGTTGAACGAAGCACCCAAAAAGAAAAAAAAGAAAAAGGATTACTCCAATCCGACAAAATGGCAGTATTTTTGGCGTATCCAAGGGGAATGTTTGCGCCGCTCGGTCACGCCGTACCTCATGTATCTCTTCATGAGCCTCCTGGCGCTCACATGCCAGACCATCGTGCCGGATGAAAACAGCGTCATCGAGATCGTTCTCTGTTTGCTCTGTATCGCAGGCGGGGCGTTCTTCAACGGGCATCTTCTCTTCCACACGGGCAAATTGCACTACGGCTCCTACATCGCGGGCCAATTGCACCGTAAGAACATTGCCTTCGGCATACAGTCGGGCGGGGGACACCGTCCCGAGCGCGAATACCGCGTCTGGAAGGGCTTTTTGATCGGTTTCTACGTCGCTCTTCCCGCCATCATCCTCGGCACCATTGCAGGCTCCATCGCGGTCAGCCAGGCCTGGGGATACGTCCAATACGCATTCATGATGTTTGCGGGTTGGGCGATCATACCCATCACGTTCTTCGGCACGGGCGGTGCGGGCGGGGAGACCGTCGGCCTCTCCGTCAGCATGTATTGGTCCCTGCTCGTGTCATTGTTGCCCATCATCGTCAGCGGCATCTTCTATATCGTCGGCGGCTACGCGGAAGCGCGCGACCGTGCGCGTGCCGCAGAGCACGACAGACAGGTAGAGGAAGCGGGCCAAAAGGCCAAAAAGAAGGTAGGGCAGTGAGGATCATCGCGGGGAAGCATCGCGGCAGAACGCTGATCGTGTCCCAAGGGATGGAGATCCGTCCCACTTCCGACCGCGTCAAGGAATCGTTCTTCCAGATCTTGTCTTTGCGACTTGCGGGGGCGAGAGTGCTCGATCTCTTTGCGGGGAGCGGCGCGCTCGGCATCGAGGCACTCTCCCGGGGGGCGGCGGAGGCCGTCTTCAATGACAGTTCGAGGGACAGCGTTGCCGTGCTCAAAAAAAATCTTGCCGCCGTCAAAGAGGAGGGCAAGGTCTATACTTTGGACTTCCGCACCTGCCTCAAGACCGTATCGGGAGAATTTGACCTCATCTTCGCCGACCCGCCGTACCGGGAGGACTATGCGGCAGAGATATGCCGTCTTGTCTCGGAGCGCGGGCTTCTCAAAAGAGGCGGGCTTTTGATCCTCGAAAGCGAACGGGAGGAGAGTGCGCCCGAGGGGTGGAAGATGGCCGATGCGAGGAGTTACGGCAGGACCAAGATCTATATGCTCGAAAGGAGCTTTTCATGAAAAAATGCGTTTTTGCGGGGACCTTCGATCCCTTCACAGTGGGCCATGCCGATACCGTGGATAAGTGTTTGAAGCTCTTTGACGAGGTCGTCCTTGCTCTTGCGGAAAACCACCGGAAGCAGTGCATGTTCTCTCCCGAGGAACGTCTCGGGATGTTGGAGGCCGTGTACCGCGACGAAGAGCGCGTCCGCATCGTCAAGTGGGATGGGGTCATCGCAGACCTGCTCATGGAGGAAAAAACGCCGTTCTATGTGCGCGGGGTGCGGAATACGGTCGACTTTACCTATGAGACGACGGATTATTATGCGACCAAGCGCCTGTATCCCGACGTTATCCCCGTCTATATCCCTGCGGAACAGGAACTTCTGCATGTCAGTTCCACCCTTGTGCGCAACAGCATTCTGTTCGGGAAACCTTATTCATCCTATGTTCCCGCGGCCGTCAGCGAGATGATCGAAAAAAGAGGTAAACATGTTTGAAAGACAAATCAGGATCCCTTCGCCCGAAGAGATCCTTGCGGAACATCCCATCCCCGCGGAGCTTGCCCGCATCAAGCGGGAGCGTGACAAACTCGCAACGGATATCATTGCAGGCCGTTCGGATAAATTTCTCGTGATCGTTGGGCCGTGCTCTGCGCATGAGCCCAAGCCCGTTCTCGAATATGTCAAGCGGCTCGGCAAGCTCAACGAGCGCGTCAAGGACAAGCTCGTGCTCATCCCCCGTATCTACACGGCAAAACCCCGCACGCGCGGTGTGGGGTATAAGGGCATGTTCTCCCAGCCAGATCCCGAGCACAAGGAAGACACGTTGCGCGGGATCCGCACCATCCGCGAGCTTTTGCTCGGCGCGCTCGAAGAATCGGGGCTGTCCGCGGCGGATGAGATGCTGTATCCCGAGAATTACGCATATGTCGAGGACCTCCTCACCTATGTCGCCGTCGGTGCGCGGTCGAGCGAAAACCAGATGCACAGGCTCGTTTCAAGCGGGATAGGTCTGCCCGTCGGCATCAAAAATCCCATGAGCGGAAGCATACCCGTGCTCATCAATTCCATCTATGCCGCCCAGAGCCCGCAGGTGTTCATGTATCACAATTGGCAGGTGCGGACGGAGGGGAATCCCTATGCGCACGCGGTCTTGCGCGGCCGCGTCGATAACTACGGAAACGATATCCCCAATTACCACTATGAGACGGTCATGCAAGTCATGGAGAGCTATGCCGATCCCGAGGGGGCGCTCCAAAATCCCGCCATCATCATCGACGCCAACCATTCCAATTCGGGCAAGCGCTTCCGGCAGCAGGTCCGCATCGTGGAAGAGGTGCTTCAAAACCGTCTCTACGACAGAGATTTCAAGAAGATCGTCAAGGGGTTCATGATTGAGAGTTTCCTCGTGGAGGGGAGCCAGGAGCACGACGTCGTCTTCGGGCAGTCCATCACGGATCCTTGTCTCGGGTGGGAGGATACCGAGCGGCTCATCTATGACATTGCCGAAAAGATTTAGTACATCCATGCAGCCGGGAGATGTTATCACGGTGATCGTGCCCACATCGGTGGGGGAGGCCCCGGGCTGCCTATTTATATGATTTGTGGAGAAATATCTAATGGAAAATCAAGAGAAAAACAGGGTCGGGTGGCGCGTGAGCTGTCTCGGCCCCGAGGGAAGTTATTCCGAAGTTGCGGCGAGAGGCATGTGCAAGGATGCGGACATCGTATTGAGCCATACCTTTGCCGAGGCCGTGCAAATGCTCCTCGACGGGAAGGTGGATAATGCCGTTCTTCCCGTTGAAAATTCTTTGAACGGCGGGATCCTCGAATGCCTCGATCTCCTCGAAGAGAAGGACATCTTTGCCGTGCAGGAATTCCCGCTCTCCATCGACCACCGCTTGGCGACGCTCGAAGGGGTAAAGCCCGAGGACATCCGTTGCATCTATTCCCACGAGCAGGCCATCGGACAATGTTCGGAATACCTCGGCACGCATTTCCCGCAGGCGGAGTTGATCCACACGATGTCCACGGCGGAGAGTTTGGATAAGTTGAACGACCATTCCGCGGGCGTTGTCGGCGCGCATGTGTCGCGTGCGGGCGTCGTGCTGTCGAGGGAAAATATCGCGGACGACAAGGGGAATCTCACGCGCTTTGTGCTCGTGGAGCGCCGCGGCGAGTTGCCTTCTTCAAGCGCGATGGTCTTCTTTTCGGCCGTCTGTGCGGACAAGCCCGGTTCTCTTCTCGGGCTTTTGAAAATTTTCCTCCGCCACGGCCTCAACCTGACGAGGATCCAGTCGCGGCCCGTGAAGAACGCCTTCCACCAATACCGGTTCTTCATTGAATTTGCGGGGGATATCTCGGCGGAGTGGGTCCGCAAGGCGATCTCCGAGGCCCGCGCTTACTGCGAGGAGTTCAAAGTCCTCGGGGCATATCACTGAGCTAAAAGCCGAACAGCCACGCAAACAGGAATGCGCACACGGCCGCAACGAGCCCCTGAATGACCTTCATGAGGACAAACTGCGGTGCGCGGATCCCTGCGGGGATCAGAAATGCCAGCTGTTGGACGAGGACGCAGAGCCCGCCGAACGTGATGAAAAAGCAGCACAGTGCAAGCGAGAGCGGGGAAGGCGTTGCCGCGAGCAACGAACAGCCGCTCGTCATTTCGAGGAGCCCGCGCAGGACGACGGTGATCTCCTGCGGGAGCGAAAGGGCGGCGCCGATGTCCGAGATCATTGCCCCGAAAGCATAAAAGATCGCGATCGCACCACCGACGCACAGAGCGGAGAGCACCGAATTCGAGAGGATCTCGGAGAGGGTAAAGGGCGGTTTTTCGGGCATGGGAGCCGTTCGGGGACTTTCATGCAGGCGCAGACGCAGAAAGATGCCGACGCTGTATACGCCGACGAGATGCGCGCCGAACAGGAGCCATCCTGCCGCGGCGCTGCGGAACATCCCGAAGCCGACGGCTCCGACGAGAAACGCAGGGCCCGTGGTGGTGGATAGGACGGCGGTGCGGAATTTTTCCCCGTCGCCGAGCCGTCCCGCAGTTGTGAGATCGAGCACTGTCCTTGCCCCGACGGGGTATCCCGAGACCGCGGAGATGAGCATGCAACATGCGCCCGCCGCGGACACGCCGAAGATTTTCTCCGAGACGGGAGAAAACAATTTCGTAAAGCGCGCAAAGAGTTTTTGTTGCGTGAGCAGCGCCGTGAGAAAGAGAAAGGGGAGCGTGGCGGGCAAAACGCTTGTCGCCCAGAGCATGATCCCCTCGCGGACGCTCGCAGAATAGCGCGCGGGAAAGGCGAGAAAAAGTATGATCGCAACGGCCACTGCCAACGTGAGCAGGGCAGACGCGATTTTACGGGAACGTATCATATGCACTACATATGCGAAAGAGGAGGATAATATGAAAAAGTTAGGATTGGCACTCGGCGCGGGCGGCTCGCGCGGAGTCGCCCATATCGGCTTTCTGCAAGCGTTGGAGGAAGAGGGGATCCGCCCCGATTTCGTCACGGGTTGCTCCATGGGCTCCATCGTCGGGGGCTGCTATTGCGCGGGTGTTACGCCGCAAGCGATGAAGGACGCCGTCATTGACCTCAAATTATTCGACCTCGCCTCCCTCAGCCTGAACAGGGGCGGGCTCATGAAGATGGATAAGGCGAGAAAGCGCATCGTCTCCGTCATGGGGGAGAAGAACTTCGACGAATTGGAGATCCCCTTTGCCTGTGTCGCGACGGACATCATCAAGGGCCGCGTTGCCGTTTTGCGGGAGGGGAGCGTCGTCGATTCCGTCATTGCTTCGAGCTCGATCCCGGGCGTCTTTACGCCCGCCTCGGTCGGGAAATACAAGATGCTCGTGGACGGCGGGATCCTCGAACGCGTTCCCACGCGCGAGTTGCGCAGAATGGGCGCGGAGGTCATCGTGGCCGTCGATGTGCTCGGCAATCTCATGGTAAAAGAGGTCAAGGGCAATCTTGTAGACACGTTGCTCCGCTGTATCGACATCATGGATACGCGGACGACGCAGAGAAAACACATCATGCGCAAATACGTCGATCTTTGGCTGGAGCCCAAGCTCGGCAGCATGGACCAATATGCGGTGCGCGATCTCGATTTCGCCTATGAAAAGGGGTATGAACTCGGGAAAGCCAAGGCAGACATCATCCGTTCGTTGCTGTGAGCGGGGAGATGGATCTCTTTGATTTCAACGACAACGAGGAACGCGCCAAGCCGCTCGCCGAGCGCATGCGTGCCTCCACATTGAAGGACTTCGTCGGGCAGAGCCATCTCATCGCGGAGGGCTCGCTTCTCCGCCGTGCGATCGCGCTCGACCGCCTCGGAAGTTGCATCTTCTGGGGACCGCCCGGTTGCGGAAAGACGACGCTCGCCAATATCATCGCGGCGCAGACCAACGGGGAATTCATCAAGCTGAACGCCGTCAATGCGGGCGTGGCAGACGTCAAGAAGGCCGTCGAACGGGCGCGGGACCTGCTGAAAATGTTTGGGAAGCGCACCTATCTCATGCTCGACGAGTGCCATCGCTTCAATAAGACGCAGTCCGATTCCCTCCTGCCCGCGATCGAACAGGGGACGATCCTCTTTATCGGGTCGACGACGGAAAATCCCTACGCCTCCATGACGCCCGCCATCGTTTCGCGTTGCCGCGTCTTCCACTTTGAACAATTGACGGCGCAGGAGATCCGCGGAGCCCTCGAACGCGCCTTGCACGACAAACGCAGGGGCTTGGGGTCTTACAATGCGGAGGTGGATGAGGACGCGATGGCGCACCTTGCCTCCGCGGCGGGCGGGGATCTCAGAACGGCTTACAATGCCTTGGAGCTCGCCGTGCTGACCACCGCACCCGATGAAGACGGCAAGATCCGCGTCACGCTTGCAGACGCCGAGCAATCCATCCAGCGAAGGGCGCTCTCGTATAACGAAGATCTCTATTACGACATCCTCTCCGCTTTTTGCAAATCCTTGCGCGGAAGCGATGCCAATGCGGCGCTCTACTATGCCATGCGGCTCATCGAAGGGGGATGCGATCCGCTCCTCGTCATCCGCCGTCTCATCGCGCATGCCGCGGAGGATGTGGGAATGGCAGACCCGCAGGCGCTCGTCATGGCCGTATCGGCGCTCACCGCATTCAAGAATATGGGCTACCCGGAGGGATTGCTGCCCCTCACGGAGGCCATCATCTATGTCTGCGAGGCCGAGAAGAGCAATACCGTCGTCACGGCAATGGAGGCGGCGCGTGCAGACGCCAAAGACGCTCCCGACGACGCGATCCCCAAATATCTTCGCGATAGCTCCTATGGAGATCGGCAGATGAAGGCGGACAGCGCAAAATATAAATACCCGCACGATCACGGCGGGTATGTCGAACAGCAATATCTTCCAGATTCCCTCAAAGACAGAGTATACTACACTCCCTCGGAAAGGGGATACGAGGCGGAAGTCCGCGAGATCCGAAGGCGCAAAGGGAAGAAAAAGTAAAAATCAAGTCCTTTCTTTGATAGGAGAGGACATTTTCTTTATTTGAGCTCGCGGGTGCAGGCGACTGCCAATGCCCCGGGGCCGATGTGGCAGGAGACGGAGAGCGAGAGGGGATCGGAGAAAGTTGCCTTGCAACAGGGGAATGCCGCGGCAAGTTCTGCCAAAAAGATCTCCGCCTCCTCATAATTTTGCGTATGCGCGACGGCGATCGTCATCTCTCCCGCCTCTGCATATTCACGGAAACGCGTCTCCAAGTCGTTTCGTACGGCCGCGATCATCACTTCCTTGGCCTGTTTGAGCGTGTGCACCTTTTTGAAGGCGTCGAGCTTTTCGCCCTGGATCTGCAAGACGGGCTTGATGCGAAGGAGCGAGCCGACGAGCGCCGCGGCAGGAGTGAGCCGCCCGCCCTTTTTCAGGTATTTCAGCGTGTCGAGAGAAATGTAGATGCTGCTGTCGAACTTGGTTTTGAGGAGGATCTCCTTGATCTCCGATGCCGTCTTGCCCTGTCCCGCGAGCGTGAGCGCATCGTAGACGCTCTGCTTTTGGGTTATGGAGATGCGCTGGTTATCGACGACATGCACCCTGCCGCCGTAGTCTTTCGAGAGCCGTTCTGCCGTGTGACAGGACTCGGAAAGCCCGCTCGACATGGGGATGTGTACGATCTCACTGCCGTCGGCGAGGAGCTTTTCCCAGAGCTCCGTGACGTTCAGCGTGGAGGGTTGAGACGTCGAAACGGCGGCATCTCCCCGAAGGTGTTCATAGAATTGAGGTTGCGTGAGGTTGATATCCTCGAAGAATTCTTCACCGTCGATCAAAAAGGGCATCGGAAGCACAAAAATTCCCAGTTTTTCCGCTTCCTTTTGCGTGATGCCGCTGTTCGAGTCGGTGACGATCTTGACGTTCGCCATAGAAACTCTCCCAATAAATTTGTTTACTTTCGTAACATTATACACTCTTTTTCCGTGCGTGTCAAACGTTCGGAGGCACTTTTCAAAAATATTATATCGCAGGTTGACAAAATCCCGTGCCGCCGCTATAATATTAGGCAGAATATTTGGCAGGTGAGCAAATGAATCGTATCATAGAGCGCGAACAGCTCAATGAAAGCGTCGTGCGGATCAAAGTAGAAGCTCCCCGCATTGCGGCAAAGGCGAAGGCGGGGCAGTTTGTCATATTGCGCGCAAACGGGAGGGGCGAGCGCATCCCGCTTACGATCGCAGGCGCCTCGGACGGCGCGATCGAGCTCATTTTTCAGGTCGTGGGCGGAACGACGATGAGACTTTCCGGCTTGCGGGTAGGAGAGGAGATCCCCGATCTCGTCGGGCCGCTCGGCAATCCCACTCCCGTTGAAGGGCTGAAACGCGTTGCGGTCGTGGGGGGCGGCGTCGGCTGTGCCATTGCCCTGCCTGTGGCGAGAGCGCTTGCGGGGCAGGGGGCGGAGGTCATTTCCATCATCGGTTTTCGCAACCGTTCGCTTGTCATCCTCGAAGAGGAATTCCGCGCCGTTTCCGATAAGTTGTATGTGACGACGGATGACGGTTCCCATGGAGAACACGGGAACGTTTGTCTGCCGCTCGAACGGTTGCTGGCCGCGGGGGAAAAGTTTGACGCTGTATTTACCGTGGGGCCGCTTGTCATGATGAAATTTGTCGCCGCGGCGACGCGTCCCTACGGCGTACATACGATTGCGAGCATGAATCCCATCATGATCGACGGGACGGGCATGTGCGGTTGCTGCCGCGTCACCGTAGACGGGGAGATGCGCTTTGCGTGCGTGGACGGGCCAGACTTCGATGCGCACAGCATTGATTTCGACGAGGCGATCTTGCGCGCAGGGACATATAAAGAGTTTGAGAACGAGGCGCGCGAGCGTCACTGTAACTTATACCGGAAGAGGGAGCGTGACGATTGAGATGAAAACTGCAAGACATGCGGCGGCTGTGAGAGACCCGTCGGAACGGATCGGAAATTTTCGGGAAGTTGTTGCGGGATATTCCGAGGAGACGGCGGTCGCCGAGGCCAACCGTTGCCTGAGGTGCAAGACAAAACCGTGTACGGCGGGCTGTCCCGTCGGGGTACAGATCCCCGCGTTTATCCAAGAGATCGCAAACAGAAACTTTGAAGAGGCCTACCGGATCATCCGCGCAACGAATGCACTTCCCGCGGTGTGCGGCAGGGTCTGCCCGCAGGAACGCCAATGCGAGGGCAACTGCGTGTGCGGCATCAAGGGGGAGCCCGTGGCGATCGGGGCGCTCGAACGGTTTGCCGCCGATCATCACATGGCCCACGCTCCAACCTCCGCCGTGGAGCAGACGGGACGCCGCGTTGCCGTCGTGGGCTCCGGGCCCGCCGGTCTCTCCTGCGCGGGGGAACTCGCAAAGCGCGGCTATCGCGTCACGGTCTTTGAGGCGCTCCATAAGGCCGGGGGAGTGCTCGTCTATGGGATCCCCGCATTTCGTCTGCCCAAGGAGATCGTGCAGAGGGAGATCTCCGAGCTTGAAGCGCAGGGCGTGCAGTTTGTTCTGAACTCTGTGATCGGATGCACGGAGTCCGTGGAGGAATTGTTTGAGGAGGGCTACGAAGCCGTCTTTCTCGGCACGGGGGCGGGCCTTCCCAAATTTATGCATATTCCCGGGGAGAATGCGCGCGGCGTGTTTTCCGCAAACGAATACCTGACGCGGATCAACCTCATGAAGGCCTATGAGGAGAACGCCGAAACGCCCGTCTTCCGTGCCCGAAAAGTGCTCGTGGTGGGAGGGGGCAACGTTGCGATGGACGCGGCGCGCTGTGCCCGCAGGCTGGGGGCGGAAGTGACGGTCGTCTACCGCAGAACAGAGGAGGAATTGCCTGCCCGCAAAGAGGAGATCGCGCATGCCAAAGAGGAAGGGGTCGTATTTGATTTTCTGTTGAGCCCGAAGGAAGTATTGGCGGAGAACGGCGACGTCTGCGGGCTTCTGTGCACGCGGATGCAGCTCGGGGAGCCCGACCCCACCGGGAGAAGGCGACCCATCCCCACGGACGAGACGGTGCGGCTGGACGCAGACTGCATCATCCCCGCGCTCGGCACGTCTCCCAATCCGCTCATTGCCCGTACGACGAAGGGCATCGCCTTCAAACCGCACGGTGAGATCGTAGCCGACGAAGACGGGAAGACCGAGCTTGACGGGGTTTATGCGGGCGGGGACGCCGTAACGGGGGCTGCAACGGTCATCCTTGCGATGGGAGCGGGGAGGACGGCTGCGCGCGCCATCGACGCATATCTGAAAAATAAGGAATAGAGAAACGCGTCTATCGGACAAAAGGGGCTCATACAATACCGTATGAGCTTTTTTTATCGGCACCGTGTCATTTTCGGCTTTGTCAGTCTTGCGCTTGCCGTCGCGGTCACTTTCGGCATATGCTTTTTCGCGCTCGCCCGAACGGCTTCCGAATCGTTGCGGCTCACGGTTGTCATCGACGCGGGGCACGGCGGTGTGGACGGCGGCGTCGCGGGAACGGCCACGGGCACCAAGGAGAGCGACATCAACCTTGCCGTCTCCCGTATCCTCACGCGGGAATTCGAGGACGCGGGATTTCTCGTCGTTCAAACGCGGCCGACCGAGGCGGGGCTCTACGGGCTCGCGACCAAGGGATACAAGCGCCGCGACATGGAAAAACGCGCCGAGATCATTCGCGGAAGCGCGCCGTCCATCGTGATATCCGTGCACCAGAACTTCTTTTCGCAGCCTTCGAGGCGGGGCGCACAGGTGTTTTTCCGCGAAGACGTCTCCGCGTCCGTCATGCTTGCGCGCATGATCCAGACAAACCTCAACCGCATGCCCGAGTGCGTCAAGAAGACGGAGGCGCTTGCGGGCGATTACTTCGTGCTCAACTGTTCTGAGGCGCCCGCCGTCATCGTGGAATGCGGCTTTCTCTCCAATACGGAGGATGAAAAACTGCTGCTCGATGACGGATACCGTGAAAAACTTGCCAAGACCATCGTTGCGGCATCCATTGAATTTCTTTCGACCGCCTCTTGACATTTTTTTCCCGATATGCTACAATTCGGATATGAGTTACGCAAATATCAGGACATACGGACTCAAATACTCCGATTTTGATTTCAAGGATGAATTGAAACTCTCCGCGCTCCTCGAAACCGTGCAGGAATCCGCCTGCGCGAGCGCCGATGAACTCGGATTCGGCTACGACGATCTGCGCCCGCAGGGCTTGGGATTCATTGTCGTGGATACGCATTGCGAGTTTTGCGGCCCCGTTTATCTGGGGGACAAACTCACCGTGGAGACGTGGCCCTTGCCGCCCCGCCATGTTATCTTCGAGCGCGATTACCGCGTCACGAGCGAACGGGGAGAAGTGGCCCGCCTTGCCTCGCGCTGGTGCCTCGTCGATCTGAAAACGTTTTCGCTTCTGCTCCCCGAGCGCCTGAAAGAAGCGCACACGCGTTGCCCGTACCGCAACGAGAAAGCGCTCGAGGTCACGCGGTGGAAGATCCCGCGCATCCAAAATGGGAAGCAGGTGCACACGCGCACAGTCGGCAACAGCGACTGCGACCACTATTTGCATGCCAACAACGCGAAATATGCGGATTTCTTCCTCGATTGTTTTTCGATGGAGGAGCTCGGCGTGTTGCGGATCTCCGCCTTCCACATTACCTATTCGCGGCAGGCGAAAGAGGGAGAAACGCTGACGTTTCTCCGTGAGGACATGGAAGACGGGGCGGCCATCGAGGCTCTCGATGAGAGCGGGGCGCTCTGCACGCAGATGCGCCTGTGGTATGAAAGGAGAGACAAATGAAAGTGCAATTGAAGCCTTCAACGTGCCTTGCGCCGTTGCCCGCAGTGATCGTAACGTGCGGGGATGAGACGGAAAACAATGCCATCACACTCGCGTGGGCGGGGACGGTGAATGCCGAGCCGCCCATCGTCACGATCGCCGTGCGGCACAGCAGATTTTCGCTTGGCCTCATCGAGCGGCACGGGGAGTTTACTGTCAATCTCATGGAGCCCTCCATGGTCCGTGCCGTAGATACCTGCGGCATCACCTCCGGAAGAGACGTCGATAAATTCGCCGCGGCGGGCCTTACACGCGGACATGGTATGGGGGTAAAGTGTCCGCATCTCGAAGAAAGCCCGCTGAGCCTTGAATGCAAAGTGATAAACCGCGTCGATTTGCCCACGCATGCCGTCTTCTTCGGGGAGGTCGTGGATGTGCTTGCGCGGGAAGAGATCGTTCGAAACGGACGGCCCGTCCCCGAGGCGCTTCTCTCCTATGCGAACGGGATATACCGCGCGACGGGGGACGCACTCGGAACGTACGGATTTACGGGGAAGGTGATCAAAAAATGAAAGAGCCGATCCTCCGTTATGTCAAATTTATGAAGAAGATCGTCCTTCTTGTATGCATTCCGCTCCTCATTCTCATCGCGATCTCGCTCATCTTCTCCTTCATGGGGGTGATCGGGTTCATGATCATAGGGGGCGCTTCGGTCATCGCACTGTTTAGCGTCTACGGATGGTATCAAATCTTTTTCTCGATGGGTACGGTGACGAATTTTGAGATGACAAAAGAGGTCGTGCACATCCATACCAGAAGAAAGACCTTTACCTACGATGCGGTAGGGGGGTGCGTCGGAGTCAAAGAGACGCCGCGGAAATATATCTGTACGTTCGCCACCCAAGACTCAGAGGACAAGTTCACCTTTTATAAAAAAGTGCCCTTCATGAAACCGTATGAAGCCTGCTTTACAGAAGAGGAGATCCTGCGTTTCTACCCTGATTTTCAAAGCGAACTTGATTCATGATTTTTGCCCTCGCAAGCTGTTGCGGGGGACTTTTTGCCCCTTAAAGTGCTTGTTTTTGTATTTTTGCGATGTATTATGCGAGACATAATACTATTCAAACATTGAGATATTTTGATATAATGCCCCATTATGAGTAGCTTCCCTGTCGAAAATATTCTCGGCTTTTCATGCGTGCCGCTTGACGAAAGAGCTCCGCTGTGTTATAATTAGGTCGTTATTACAAATGTGATTGGGGGTGAGATTCCGATGATCAGAGATGGGTTTTATGAAGAGAGCGCCATTTCCGTCAACAGCCGCGCCGAGAGCCGTTTGTATATGGCTTTCAAAGTCGTCGCGATCATCTTTTTCGTGCTCGGGATCGGCGGTGGGGCGATGTTTTCCTTTCAGCTTGTCTATAACACGATGAACAACGCGGAGCTTTCTACGATCCAACGCGTCTTTACGTTTGTGCAGTGGTTTGGCATGCTCGTCATCCTCATCGGGTTCGGCGTTCTCTGTTGGTTCTTGAAAAACCGTTTCAATATCAGCTATGACTACACGTTTGTCGAGGATGAGATCCGCATCACGAAGGTCTTCAACGGGCGCAAGAGAAAGTTCCTCACCACACTCAAAGCGGACAGGATCTTGCTGATCGGCTGGGTGGGCAGTGACGCATACCAAAATGCTTTGCGCGGTATGAAAGGGAAAAAGCCCGCCCGCTGTACTCCCAACAAGGAACCTGCCGAGGGAAAGGAAATGATCTATATCGTGCAATCGACGACGTTGGAGAAGCAGATCTACATTCTCGAATGCCGCCGTCAATTGCTGGAAAACATCGTCTTTGCGGCAGGACGCAATAAATTGGAGCGCAGATGATATATCTTGACAATGCCGCGACGACGGCTCCTGCTCCACAGGCACTCGAGCGCGCCGTGCGGGAATACCGCGAATATTATTTTAACCCCTCCGCACGTTACGGCGGGGGATTTGCGGTGCAGAAGATGATCGGGGAGGCGAGGAAGCAATTGCTCTCTGCTGTCGCCGATCCTACCGCGTTTGAACTAATTTTTACCTCGTGCGGCACGGAAGCGGACAACCAGGCCGTGTTTTCCGTTGCGCGGCGTTGGAATGCCGTGACCTCGGCTGGGGAGCATGCCGCCGTCGAAAGAAGTTTTACGGAGCTGAAAAACCGCGGCGTCGAACCGCGCTTTGCTCCGCTCGAAGCGGACGGAAGAGTGAATATAGATGCGCTTCTCGACCTGGTAGACGAAAAGACGACGCTTGTCTCCGTGGTGCATGTCAACAACGAGACGGGAGCGATCAATGACATCGCGGAGATCGCCCGCAGGGTGAAGCGCAAAAACCCGCGCACCGTCTTTCATTCCGACGGCGTGCAGGCATACGGGAAACTGCCGTTCAGGCTCCCGCGCGAGGTGGACCTCTACAGCATCAGCGCTCATAAGATCGGAGGATTGAAAGGCGTGGGGGGGCTCGTGAAGCGCAAGGGGCTTGTCCTTGCTCCCTTTATCAACGGGGGCGGACAGGAAGGCGGGCTCAGGAGCGGCACGGAGAACGTGCTCGGGATCCTCGATTTTGCTTATGCCGCCGCAGAGAGATTTCCCCGCATCGCAGAGAATTACGAACGTATCGGCGCACTTCGCAAACGCATGTGGGAACGCCTCCGCGCAGAGGAGTATTTCTACCGCATTTCCGCGGAGAACGGGTCGGCTTACATTCTTACGGTATCCGTCCCCGGGGCGCGCGGCGAGGTCTTGCAGCGCATGCTCTTTGACCGCGGCGTATGTGTGGGAACGGGGAGCGCCTGTTCCTCCAAAAACCGTTTCAGCCGCGTCATTGCGGCGTGCGGATATGGGGAAGACGTCTTGGACGGCGTGCTCCGTATCAGTTTTTCACCCGAAAATACCGAGGAAGAGATCCTGCAAGCGGCGGACGCCATTGTTGCCGTAGTCAAGGAGTTCAAAGGAAAAGTATAAATGGAAAAGGTTGTCATTATCCGCTATGCGGAAATACATTTGAAGGGTAAAAACCGCGGCTACTTCGAGCATGTGTTTTCCATGAATCTCGAAAAGAGCCTCAAGGGGATCCGCCACGAATTGCACAGGACAAGCGGCAGGTGGCTGGTCGCAAAATTTCCGGAGGAGCTTGCCGAGGAAGTTGCAGCGCGCGTCGGCAGGGTTTTCGGTGTCCATTCCTACTCCGTCGGCTATCTCGTCGACAACGATCTCGATTCTGTCTATGCGTGCGTGAAAGAGGTCGCGCCGGCGGAGGGGAGTTTTAAGGTCGTCACGCACCGCGGCTACAAGAAATACCCGCTGAATTCCATGGAGATCAGTGCCGCGATCGGCGGACGGCTCCTGTCGGATTTTCCCGCGCTCCGCGTGGACATCCATGCGCCGGAGCACACGGTCTACATTGATATCCGCGACGGGGGCAGTGCGCTCGTTTTCGGCTCGTTCGGGGAGGGGGCCGGGGGAATGCCCGTGGGCACCTCGGGCAAGGGCCTTCTCATGATCTCGGGGGGCATTGATTCCCCTGTGGCCGGCTATATGATGGCAAAACGCGGGCTCACCGTGGAGCTGTTGCATTTCCACAGCTATCCTTACACGAACGAGGGCGCAAAGGAGAAAGTCGTCGAGCTTGCGAAAACTTTGTCCCAATATACGCAGGTCCGTCTCCTTCGCACCGTCTCCGTCACGCACATCCAGGAGGAGATCCACGCAAAGTGCAAGCCCGAACTCAACGTGACCCTCTTGCGGCGCTTCATGTTCCGCATTGCAGAGCGCATCGCGGGAAGGCTGGAGGCGGGCTGTCTCGTGACGGGGGAGAGCCTCGGGCAAGTCGCGAGCCAGACGCTCGAGGGCATGACGTCCTCCAATGCTGTCGTAACGCTTCCCGTGCTCCGCCCGCTCGTCGGATTCGACAAAGACGAGATCATCCTCCGCGCGAAGAAGATCGGGACATATGATACCTCCGTTCTCCCGTATGAGGATTGTTGCACGGTGTTTTTGCCCGAGTTTCCCGCGACGCGGCCGAAGCTCTCGGCGGTGGAAGCCGAAGAGGGGAAGCTGGACGTGGAGGCGCTCGTCGAAGAGTCCCTCGCGACGGTAGAGCGTATCGAGTTCTGATCAGTCCCACCAATCCTCGGGAAGCGCAGAGGGGGAGGATATCTGAACGCGCGGAAGCAGTGCGGGCATTCCTTCATTCCCTTGGTAGTACGGGATGACGGTATAGAGATAACTCTCCCCGGGTTCCACCGTATTATCGCAGATATTTGTGCGGAATTCTCCGCTGTAGATTGTGGCGACCGTGCCACGATTTTCTCTTTTTATGACATAATCATAGTATTCTGTTTGGCATAGTACTATGTTTACACTGCCATTTTTGACATAAATTTGCGGCATTTTGATGGAGGGACGGGAAAAACGGGTACTTTGCTCCGTCGGGAGTGCCGTAGCGCGAAAATATTCCTCGGGGTCTATGAGGGGCGGGGCCGCAGGGTCGGCGCGCAGGACGCGGTGTTCCTTTTCATAGGCTTCTCCGTCGTAGGGAAGCCGCACGACGCTCTGCGGGCGGGAGAATGCGGCGGGAGTGTGTTTTTCGTAGAGCTTTGCCATGATCTCCTTGACGGCGTTTGCGGGAAGCCCCCCTCCCGTGATTTGGATAGGGGTATTGTCTGCATTTCCCATCCATACGCCGACGGTGTCCTCCGTGGTGTAGGCGATCGTATAGGCGTCGAGATTCAAACCGTTCACTTCGTTTGTGCCCGTTTTCGCGGCGACGTCAAAGGGGAGAGATTTCAGCTTTCTTGCCGTTCCCTCCTTGGCCGCCGTCTTCAGCATGTCGGTGACGAGGAAGGCTGTATCCTCGGAATAGACGCGCTCATCTCGGACATGGTGCTCATATAAAACGTCTCCGCGGGCATTTTCGATACGGAGAATGGTGCCAGAGGGGCGGTAGAGCCCCCCGTTTGCGAGCGTTGCATAGCCGTCGACGAGTGCGGGCAGGGAGAAACCCTCCTGCACGCCGCCGAGTGCCGCGGCGAGCGTGCGGTCCTCGCGGGACAATTCGAGCTGCATTTTTTCGAGGTAAGCCGCTCCCCTGTCCACGCCGAGCGCGTTCAGAAGTTTTACCGCGGGAATATTGATGCTCTTTGCGAGCGCCTGCCTTGCGCTGACATATGTGCCCGAAACGCCGCCCGCATCCTCGGGGGTATACCCTCCGAAATTTGTCTTTTCGTCTAAAATGGGTGTGGCGGGGGAGATGAGGTTTTCCTCTATGGCAGGCCCGTAGACCAAAAGCGGCTTGATGGTGGACGCGGGAAGACGTCTCGGAAGTCCTACCGTTGTGCGGATCGCCTTGATGGAGTTTTCCCTGTTGTCTCTGACGACGGCCACGATGCCGCTCTCTGCTGGGATCTGTTCCAGCGACTCCTGCAAGTCGGGGTCGAAGGCAGTGTAGATGCGCAGAACTCCGAGCTCGCCCGTTTCGGCGTCGGGGAAGATCTCTGAGAGTTCTTCATAGACGAGAGAGGGGTAGAAACTTCTGTGCCCGAGGGGATGCGGCGAGGCGGGCAGGGGGACGGTGAGGGCGGTGGAGTAGGCCGTGTCGTCCAAATAGCCCTGCTCGTGCATGAGTTTCAATACGAAATTCCGCCGCGCGAGACAGGCTTCGGCATCTTTGAACGGCGAATAACGGTTGGGGGACTTCACGAGCGCGGCTAAGAGCGCACTCTCCGCGGGGACGAGTTCCTCGGGCTGTTTCTCAAAATAGAAATACGCCGCCTCTCCGATGCCGAATGCGCTGTGTCCGAAGTAGATGGAGTTGAGATAGCGCTCCAAAATATCCTCCTTGGTGTAGTTTTTTTCGAGCATGCGCGTGAGTTTGAGTTCCTTCAATTTCCGCGTGACCGTCTTCTCGCTCGTCAGGTGTGTATTTTTGATCAGCTGTTGGGAGATCGTGGAAGCTCCCTCGCGGAAGGAGAGCGTAGAGATATTTTTGAGCGCCGCCTTGACGATGCGGCGGTAATCGAAGCCGTTGTGTTGGAAAAACCGCTTATCTTCCACGGCTACGAAGGCGCGTGTGAGGTGTTCCGGCATGGCCGCATAGAGTGCAGGCTCGGCGGTGGTCTCTTCCATATGTTCGCCCCGTCCGTCGTAGAGGGCGATACAGGCAGTATCGAGGGCCAATTTTTGAGGGTCCAGCGTGACGTCCCGCGTCACGCTGAGAAAATACAAAAAGAGAGAAAGGACAATGATCCCGCACACGGCAAGTATCGTGCCGATGATGGCAAATACACGTTTCATATCACAGAACAGTATCCGTAATTTCTGAAAAAATTTTATTTGTTTCGCCCGCTTTTCTTGAAAATTTGTCAAAGACGTGATATAATTGGGAAAAGAGGAGTTTTATTTCATCATGACACTTCAAGAATTGATCGATCAAAGCAGCCGCATCGTCTTCTTCGGCGGGGCGGGAGTCTCCACGGAGAGCGGCATTCCCGACTTTCGCTCCGAGGATGGGCTCTATCGCATGAAGTATGCTTATCCCCCCGAGACCATGCTTTCAAGCGGTTTTTTCTTTTCGCACACCAAAGAGTTTTACGATTTTTACCGCGATAAGATGCTTCCGCTGTGGGCCAAGCCCAATGCCGCGCACGAAAAACTTGCCGCGCTGGAACGGGCGGGGAAACTCTCTGCCGTCGTCACGCAGAACATCGACGGTCTGCACCAGGCTGCGGGGAGCGAAACTGTCTTCGAACTGCACGGAAGCGTCCGCCGCAACTATTGTTTGAAGTGCCATAAATTTTATTCCGCGAAGTACATTGCCGCCTCCGAGGGGGTCCCGCACTGCACATGCGGAGGGCTCATAAAGCCCGACGTCGTTTTATACGGCGAGCCGCTCGACGGTGCGACGGTCGAAGGCGCGATCCGGGCGATCTCCGCGGCAGATCTCCTCATCGTGGCGGGGACGTCCCTGACAGTCTATCCCGCCGCAGGATTTGTGGATGTCTTCCGCGGGAAGTATCTTGTGCTCATCAACAGGAGCGAAACGGCGCTTGACGGCCGTTGCGATTTGGTCATCCGCGAGAGCGTCGGGAAGGTACTCGGAGAGATCGAAGTATGAAATATCATATCGTCACTTATGGCTGCCAGATGAATCTGCACGAATCGGAGAAGATCGCGGGCGTCCTCAAAGAGGCGGGATACGCCGAGCCCGCGCCCATCGAAGAGGCGGATATCATCGTCTTCAATACGTGCTGTATCCGCGAGAATGCGGAAAATCATGCTTTCGGCAACATCGGGGCACTCAAACAGCTCAAACGCGCAAAAAAGGGGCTGATCGTTGCTGTTGGAGGGTGCATGGTGCAGGAAGAGGGCAAGGCGGAATTTCTCAAAAAGAAGTTTCCCTTCATCGATATCCTCTTCGGCACGCACGACCTTCCCCGTTTGAAGGCGCTCATCGAGGAAAAGCGCGCGCGCAAAAAGGCCGTGATCTCGGTTTCTGAAGAGCGCGGAGAGACGGAAGACAACATCTCCCCCGTGCGGACAAGCTATCCCAATGCTTGGGTCAATATCATGTACGGATGCAATAATTTCTGTTCCTATTGCATTGTGCCCTATGTGCGCGGCAGGGAGCGCTCCCGCAGTGCAGCGGCGATCTTGCGCGAGGTGGAACAGCTTGTGGCCGACGGCTACCGAGAGATCACCTTGCTTGGGCAAAACGTCGATTCCTATCACGACGGCGAGGTGGATTTTGCGGCGCTTCTCGATGCCGTTGCGTCCGTTGAGGGAAACTTCCGCATCCGCTTCATGACCTCCCATCCCAAGGATTTTTCCGCGGAGCTTGTCGCCGTCATGAAGAAGCACGACAAGATATGCAAGCACCTGCACCTCCCCGTGCAATCGGGCAACGACCGCATCTTGAAACTCATGAACAGGCGCTATACGCGGGAGAAATACCTCTCGGATATCGCGCTTCTCAGGCATGAGATCCCCGATTGCGAGGTGACGACGGACATCATCGTGGCATTCCCGACGGAGACGGAGGAGGAATTCCAAGACACGCTCTCCCTCGTGGAAGAAGCGGATCTCGCCTCGGCTTTCACGTTCATCTACTCCCCGCGCACGGGGACCAAGGCGGCGCAAATGGAGGGGAGGATCCCCGAAGAGATCGCCAAAGACCGCATCGCCCGTCTCATCGCCCTCGTCAACCAAAAGACGCGGGAAAAGAGCGCGAAGTATGTCGGAAAGACCGTTGAGATCCTGTGTGAAGATTTCGACGGGAAGAAGGGGATGTATCTCGGGCGGGATGAATACGGCCGCATGGGATATTTCAAGAGCGAAAAAAACATGGTCGGCGAGTTTGTAGACCTGAAAATCACAGATGCCAACGGCATTTCTCTCTATGGGGAAATTGTCTGAAAGGAGGAGATCATGGGCCTTTCACCTATGATGGAACATTGGAAAAAAGTCAAGGACGCCTATCCCGATTGCCTCGTCTTCTACCGCCTCGGAGATTTTTATGAAATGTTTTTTGAGGATGCGGTAAAGGCGAGCGCCATTCTCGACCTCACGCTCACCGGGCGGGATTGCGGCCTCAAAGAGCGTGCGCCCATGTGCGGGGTCCCATATCATGCCGTGGACACCTACATCCAGAAACTTGTGGAGGCGGGGCTGCGCGTTGCCATCTGCGAACAGCTCTCCGATCCCAAGGCCTCCAAGGGAATGGTCGACAGGGACGTCATTCGCGTCGTCTCGGCCGGTACGGTCATCGAGGGCAACCTGCTCGACGAAAAGAAGAGCAACTTCATCGCCTGTGCCTATGCGGGCGCGGCGGGGTATGCGCTTGCCTATGCCGATATCACGACGGGAGAATTCTGTGCGAGCGAAGAGGAGGACGCCGATCGGCTCCTTGCAAAGCTCGTCAATCTCTCCGTGGCGGAGATCATCTGCAATGACGAATTTCTGCTCGCTTCCAAAGACAATGCCGAGGTCCGCCGCGGTGCGTTGCCACAATTTTCCTGTTATCTTCCGTGGTCATTCCAGCCTCAAAATGCCGAAAAGGTGATCAAAGAGCAGTTTGCAGTCGGCTCCCTCGAAGCGCTCGGGGTTCCCGCAGCTTCCCCCGTTGTCTGCGCGGCAGGGGCGCTCGTGGAGTATTTGCGCGATACGCAAAAACATGCCCTGCGCAACATCAATTGCCTCAAATATTCCGACGGTTCAAAGGCGATGAAGCTCGATCCCGTTGCCGTGAGAAATCTCGAGATCCTCAAAAACAATGCGGAGGGAAAACGGTACGGGTCTCTCCTTTGGCTGCTCGATAAGACAAAGACGGGCATGGGCGCGCGCATGCTGGCAGGGATGCTGACCGCACCGCTCGCCTCCAAAGAGGAGATCGAATCCCGGTTGGATGCCGTCGACGAACTCTTTCAGGCGACGGTCATCCGCATGGGGATCCACGACATGTTGGGCGGCGTGCGCGACATCGAGCGTCTCACGGGGCGCATCTCAAACGGCAATTTGCAGCCCGGGGATTGCCTTTCGCTCTCCTCCTCGCTGGCGGCCGTTCCCAATTTGAAATTTCAGCTCGCCGGGTTCTCCTCCAAGCTCCTCACGGAGATCTCCTCCAAGCTCATCGATACCAAGGAGATCTGCTCTCTTCTCGACCGCGCCATCTCTCCCAAGGCCACTACGCTCAAAGAGGGGAACTACATCCGCGAGGGATACAATGCACGCCTTGACGAACTGCGCGATATCGACCTGCACAGCAAGGATCTTTTGGGGCAACTTGAGATGCGCGAGCGCGAGCGCACGGGGATCCGTACCCTCAAGGTGGGCTACAACCGCGTCTTCGGCTACTACATCGAGATCAGCAATTCCTTCAAAGACAGGGTCCCGTATGAATATATCCGCAAACAGACGGTCGCCAACGGCGAGCGCTATATCAGCGAGGAACTGAAAGAGCTTGAGGAAAAGATCCTCGGCGGGAACGAGGAAGCCGAGCGGTTGCAGGAACATCTCTATGGGGAGATCATGAATATCCTCACGGCCAACATCGCCGTGCTCAAACAAGTCGCCGAGGCCGTAGCCTTGCTCGATTGCCTCACATCGCTTGCGGTCGTTGCCAAGGAGAACAAATATTGCCGTCCCGTCATCAAAGAGAGCGGGGCGCTCGTCATCGAAGAGGGGAGGCATCCCGTCGTCGAAAAGCTCTCCAAGGAACGCTTCATCCCCAACGATTGCAAGTTGGACGACGAAAATCGCACCATGATCATCACGGGCCCGAATATGGCGGGGAAGTCCACCTATCTGAGGCAGGTGGCGCTCATCGTGTTCATGGCGCACATCGGTTGCTTCGTCCCCGCAAAGCGTGCCGAGGTCCCCTTGACGGACAGGATCTTCACGCGCATCGGAGCAAGCGACAATCTCATTCTCGACCGCAGTACCTTCATGGTGGAAATGACGGAGGTGGCGAATATCCTGCGCAATGCCACGCCGCGGAGCCTTCTCATCCTCGATGAAGTCGGGCGGGGGACAAGCACCTTTGACGGGCTCTCCATCGCGTGGGCCGTCATCGAGCAGCTCACGGGAAAGGTGCGTGCCAAGACGTTGTTCGCGACGCATTACCACGAGCTCACCGAGCTCGAAGGCAAGCTCGAAGGAGTCAGGAACTACAAGATCAGCGTGCGCGAGATCGCGGGATCCATTGTCTTTTTAAGGAAAATCGTGCGCGGGGGAGCTTCCCGCAGTTTCGGTGTGGAAGTCGCGGCGCTTGCGGGGGTGCCTGCCGAGGTGACAGAGCGTGCCAAGGCCATTTTGAAGGTGCTCGAGCGCACGGCGGCGCGCCGGCCGGCTGCCGTAGAGAAAGAGGAGGTCATAGCCGAGGAAGAACCTCAGGCGCCCGCAGGGTTTGATATTGCGGCGGAGCTCAGGGAGATCGACGCGAATTTGTTGACGCCCATGCAGGCGCTTGCCCTCATATCCGAATGGAAGGAGAAACTGAAATGAAGATCCACGTCTTGTCACCCGATGTCTACAACCAGATCGCGGCGGGGGAGGTCATCGACCGCCCTTACTCCGTTGTCAAGGAACTTGCGGAGAATGCCATTGACGCAGGCGCGACGGAGATCTCCATCGAGATCGAAGAGGGGGGAAAGAAGCTCATTCGCGTCACCGACAACGGCGAGGGCATTGCGAGAGAAGATCTGGCGAATGCCTATGCGCCCCATGCTACGAGCAAACTCAAGACGGCGCAGGACTTGTTCGGCGTCACGACGCTCGGTTTCCGCGGTGAAGCCATTGCCTCGATTGCGTCCGTTTCGAAAATGAATATCGTCTCCCGTGTGCGCGGAGGGGAGGCCTTTTCGCTTGCCTGCGAGGGCGGAGTTTGCGGAGAGATCTTGCCTGCCGCGGGGGCGACGGGGACCGAGATCACCGTGCGCGAGCTCTTCTTCAATACGCCCGCCCGTCTCAAATTCTTGAAGTCGGACGCGCAGGAAGAGGGGGATGTTGCGGGCATGGTGGCGCGCTTTATCCTCTCAAGGCCCAATATTGCCTTTACGCTTCTTTTGAACGGGAAAGTGAAATATCGTTCCTTCGGCGACGGGCTTGCAGCAGCCTTAGCCGCCGTCTACGGAGGAGACATCCTCTCCCGTTGCTATGAATTGGATGCGGACAAACACGGCATACGGCTTCACGGCTATATCGGAGACAGAAATTATTCCAAGCCCAACCGCACCTATCAAAGCCTGTTCGTCAACGGCAGGTATGTTGTCAACCAAACGGTAGCCGCGGCCGTCACAAACGCCTACGCGAGCTATCTGATGAAGCGGCAGTATCCCTTCTATGTGCTCTTTTTGGATATCCCGCCCGAGATCGTCGATGTCAACGTACATCCCAACAAGGCCGATGTGCGTTTTGCAGACAATCAAATCATCTACGGCACGGTGTATTCGGTCATTTCTGCCGTTCTCGACGGCAATTCGCGTGCACTCGAATATCTTGTCTCCACCTCGCCCAAACAGGAAAAAATTCCCGTGGGGGAGGACATATTCGACCCGCATCCCGCCACGCATTCGGCCCCCGCACCGGCGGCTGTGCCCGAACCCGTCTTGCCGCCCAAGCAGGCGCCTGCATCGCCGAAGATGACATATGAAGAGGCAAAACGGGAACTTGAATTCAAGATCCCTCCGCAGGCGGGGCAGGGGACAGTCCCTTCCCGCGGGAAACAACAACCCATTTTTGGGGTGTCTGAGCCGACCCAAAGGGAAATTGACGCCTTCGAGGAGAATAAGAAGGCCCTCATGGAGGCGGAAAAGAAACAGCAGCGCGTGGATCCCGCCTCATTGGAATTCAAGGGAGAGCTCTTCCGCACCTACCTCATCTATGAGTGCGGGGATGACGCCTACATCGTCGACCAGCATGCGGCACACGAGCGCATCATCTATGACCGTCTGCGCGAGAAGATGGAAAAGCGCGAGGTCGTCTCACAGCCCATGCTCGTTCCGTTTGTTCTAACGCTCAACCCCGCGGAGTTCGCCTTCCTCGTGAAACAGTTCCCCGTCTTGCGGGAACTCGGATTCGAGATCGATGAGTTCGGGGCAGATGCGGTGAAGGTTTCCTCCGTGCCCGCGGATCTCATGAAGATGGACCTTGCTTCCTTCTTCGACGAGATCATGACGAGCTACGAGAGTTTGCGCGCGATAAAGCTGACAGACCTGTTGAAAGACAAGCTCGCCTCCGCTGCCTGCAAAGCGGCGGTAAAGGGCGGGGAATCGTTGACGGAGGAAGAGGTCAAGGCGCTTCTCCGCCGCATGAACGGCGACATGGGGCTGAAATGTCCGCACGGCCGTCCCGTGGCGGTCCATGTGGCGCGCAGTGAGTTTGAAAAGCTCTTCAAGAGGATCGTATGAAGCGGTTGCTCGTCGTATGCGGTCCCACGGCCTCTGGAAAGAGTGCGCTCGCCGTTGCCTGTGCGAAGGCGCTTGACGGGGAGATCGTTTCCGCAGACGCCTTTTTGATATACCGCGGCCTGAATATCGGTACGGCAAAGCCGACCATGGAGGAGCGGGGCGGGGTTGTCCATCACCTCATCGACGTCGCCGATCCCCGCGAAGAGTTTTCCGTCAGCGATTACGAAAAGTCGGCGATCCCCGCCGTGGAAGACATTCTTGCGCGCGGCAAGACGCCCATTCTCTGCGGCGGTACGGGATTTTACATCAATGCTGTTCTTTACCGCCATGCGTTCGGTGGAGTATCTGCCTCCCCCGAACTTCGCCGTAAATATGAGCGGATCGTGCAAGAGGAGGGTGTGGAGTGTCTCCACGGCTTGCTTCGGGAGGTGGATCCGGAAAGTGCGGCCGTTTTGCATCCCAATGATGTCAAGCGCGTCATCCGTGCCCTTGAAATTTACGAGCAGACGGGAAAAAAGAAATCCGAGCAGACGGATGGGGGAACGCCGCGCTATCCGTTCGTCGCCGTCGCCTATGATTGGCCGCGGGAGGAGCTCTACGCCCGCATTGACGCCCGCGTCGGTAAGATGATGCAAAGCGGGCTCGTCGGGGAAGTGCAGTCGCTTCTCAAAGACGGTGTTTCGAAAAATGCACAGAGTATGCAGGCAATTGGGTACAAAGAGGTCATTGAATGCTTGAAAAATGGCGATAATTTAAGTACTATGTCAGACATAATAGCAAAAAATACCCGAAATTATGCCAAACGGCAGTGCACATTCTTCAAGCGGATGGAGAATCTGCACTTGCTGTCTCCCGGGGAAGGCGTGGAAGAGGTGAAGAAGATCTATGAATGCGAATGAGATGATATCGGCCGCGGAGAGGGCGCTTTCGCCGTGTTTTTCGGAGATCGACGATGTTGCGCTGCGAAATGAGGAAAAAGTGCTCTCGGCGTTCCGCGAGGAGCGCATTGCCCTGCGCCACTTTGACGGGACGACGGGGTATGGATATAGCGATGACGGCAGGGATGCGCTCGGCCGCATTTATGCGCGTGTGTTCGGGGCAGAGAGGGCGATCGTGTCGCCCGCCATCCTTTCGGGTACGCATGCCCTCACGGTAGCCCTGTTCGGCGTGTTGCGTCCCCGAAACCACATCCTCTTTATGACGGGCATGCCCTATGATACGCTCCACGGCGTTATTTGGGGAGAGGGCAACGGCTCCTTGAAGGATTTCGGGGTCGAGACGGCCGTCGTCCCGCTCGATGGCAACGGGAAGGTGGATCTTGAAGGGGTAAGGCGGGCGCTCGCCGAACAGAAATTCGACGTCGTGCACATTCAGCGCTCCCGTGGCTATGAACTTCGCGACGCGTTCACCGTGGCGGAGATCGGGGAGATGTGCACCTTTCTGCGGGAGAACGGTTTCGGGGGGTGCATCTTTGTCGACAACTGTTATGGCGAGTTTGTCGAGAGGCAAGAACCCACCGATGTGGGCGCCGATCTCATCGTCGGCAGCCTCATCAAGAATCCCGGGGGCGGGTTGGCTCCCACGGGCGGATATATTGCGGGGCGGGAAAAATACGTCTTGCAGTGTGAAAATCGGCTTACTGCGCCTTCCGTGGGCGGGGAGATCGGCTCTTATGCCTATGGCTACCGCCTCTTCTATCAGGGGTTCTTTTTGGCGCCGCACGTCGTTGCACAGGCACTCAAAGGAGGGCTTCTCATCGGAAAGTGCATGGAAATGCTCGGCTATGAGAATTTTCCCAAGCTCGGAAAGCCTCTCGCCGACATCACGCGCGCCATCCGTTTCAATACGGCGGAGGAGCTGTGCGGATTCATCCAATCGGTGCAGGATGTCTCCCCCGTCGACAGCTTCGTGACCCTTGAGCCGTGGAACATGCCCGGGTACGACGCCAAAGTCATCATGGCCGCTGGAACGTTTGTGGCGGGATCGAGCCTCGAGCTCTCTGCCGATGCGCCCGTGCGCGAGCCCTATACGGCCTACTTTCAAGGAGGGCTTACTTACGAGCATTGCAAGCTCGTGTGCAGGGCGATATTGGACCGCTTGCTGAAATAAAATCATGATTATTTATAAATAGGAAAGGAGCCTTATGCGCTCCTTTTTTCGTACGATTTTTGGAAAAATTTTTCCGAAAATACTTGACACCCCTCCGCTTTCGTGATAGTATAATGATATCAAAATGATATCACTTTTCGGAGGGATGATATGGAAAACAAGGAATTAAAAGTGACGGAGTACGATCGGATCAACGAAAAGCCCGCCCGCGAGAAGAACGGCTGGATCATGTTGGGCGTGGGGATCCTGATCTTAATTCTCGGGATCGTATGCATCATCGTGGGCTCTCAGAATGAATCTGTGCTCGGCCTCATCTTCTTCATCGGTTCCATCCCGGTGTTTCTCGTCGGGATAATTCTGCTCAGCGGCCTGCGCCTCTTGCAACCCAACGAGGCCTATGTGCTCACGCTGTTCGGCAAGTATTACGGCACCTTGAAGCGTGACGGGTTCTATTGGGTCAATCCGTTCTGCTCGTCCGTCAATCCCGCGCGCCTCGCGATGGGGACTTCCCGCAAGATCTCTCTGAAGGCGATGACGCTCAACAACGACAAGCAGAAGGTCAACGACGAAGAGGGGAATCCCATCGAGATCTCCGTGGTCGTCATCTGGCGCATCACGAATACCGCGCGGGCTGTCTTCAATGTAGAGAACTACATGGCCTACATCTCCACGCAGTGCGACGCCGCCATCCGTCAAGTGGCGCGGCAATATCCCTATGACGTCTCCTCGAACGGAGACGAGAAGTCTCTCCGCGGCAGCGCACAGGAGATCGCCGACGTCCTCAGAGAGGAACTGCAACAGCGCACCGAGCTTGCAGGCGTGGAAATTTTGGAGGCGCGGATCTCGCACCTTGCCTATGCACCCGAGATCGCGGCGGCCATGCTCCAGCGCCAACAGGCCTCGGCCATCATCGCGGCCCGCCAAAAGATCGTCGAGGGCGCCGTCTCCATGGTGCAGATGGCCCTCAACAAGCTCTCGGAGGAGGACATCGTCGAGCTCGACGATGAGCGCAAGGCGCAGATGGTCTCCAATCTTCTCGTCGTGCTCTGCGGCAACCGCGACGCCCAGCCCGTCGTCGGCACGGGAAGCATCTATTAAAAGCTATTAAAAGGAAAAGAGCGCGCCATGGAAGAGATCGTAAGGGCGGAGGGGCTCAAAAAGACCTTCACGCTCTCCAAAAAACAACAGAAGATCGAGCGGACGGGGGAAACGCGCCGCGTCGCGGTGAACGGGCTCTCCTTTTCCGCCTACCGTGGGGAGATCTACGGGCTTTTAGGTCCCAACGGCGCGGGCAAGACGACGACGCTTCGCATGCTCTCCACGCTCATCAAACCCGACGAAGGGGACGCATTTCTCGCAGGGCACTCCGTTGTAAAGGAGCCCGAGAAGGTGCGCGACGTCATCGGGTTCATGACGAGCGAGTTGAAACTCGAGGGCTTCTTCACGCCCGATTATCTCTTTGATTTCTTCGGCGCCATGCACGGGGTGGGAAAGGACGTGCTCGCCATAAGAAAGAAGGAGCTCTTTGCGCGGTTCGGCATTGATAAATTTGCCGAGGTGCAGGTCAAGAATCTATCGACGGGCATGCTCCAAAAGGTCTCGCTCGTCATCTCCATCGTGCACGATCCCGAGGTCATCATCTTCGATGAGCCCACCAACGGGCTGGATGTGCTCACGGCGAAAGTCGTCACAGATTTCCTGCTCGAACTCAAGGCGATGGGGAAGAGTATCCTTCTCTCGACGCACATCTTTTCGCTCGTCGAAAAAATTTGCGACCGCGTCGGCATCATCATCGACGGAAAACTGGCCGCGGAGGGAACGCTCGGAGAAATTGCAAAGGGCGACCTTGAAAAGACGTTTTTCGAGATCTATCATAGCGTCAAGGGGGAAATTCTATGAAACTTCTCTCCCTCATGAAGAAGGAATTCCACCGTTTCTTCCATGATCCCCGCCTCATCGTCACCATGCTCCTTCCCGGCATCCTCATCTTTTTGCTCTATACGTTCATCGGGGAAATTGCATACAGCGACGAGCCGCACGAGTTCAAGGTCTACCTCTCGGGCGAATCAGCAGTCGTCGGGGTCATCGAACAGGGGCTCCGTGAAAACGGCGACAAGGTGGAGTGGCTTCCGCTCGAGGACGAAGAGGAGGCGCGTGCCGCGATCGAAGAAGGGGAGGCAACGGCCATTCTCACGTTTACGGAGAACTTCGATCTGCTCGGCGAGGGCGCCCGTGCGGGTATTGTCTATGACGACGGGAGCGAGGACGGCATATACTTCTATTCCTTTGTCTCGTCCGTCCTCATTGGCGTGGGCATGCGCTTTCCCATCGACGTCGAGACGGTGAAGGAGGATGCCGCAGTCGGGACTGAGTTCCTGTCTGCACTGCTCCCCATGCTCATTGTTTGCTTTATCTTTTCGGCGTGCATGAGCGTGACGCTCGAATCGGTGGCGGGGGAGAAGGAACGCGGAACGCTCGCGACCATCCTCGTGACGTCGGCGAAGAGAAGGGATATCGCGCTCGGAAAGATCTTGCCGCTCAGCTGTATCTCCATGATCGGTGCGGCCTCGAGCTTTTTGGGCGTTGCGCTCTCCATGCCCAAACTCATGGGCGTCTCGCTCGGGGCGCTCGGGGGATATTCGGTCTGGAGCTATTTGCTCGTTCTCCTGCTCATGATCAGCATCGTGCCCTGCATCGTGGCGCTCATCTCCACCGTTTCCGCTTTGTCACGTTCGGTGAAGGAGGCCTCGGGATATGTGAGCGTTCTCATGATCCTGTTCATGGTGCTCTCGCTCGTCACCAATTTTGTGCCCTCGATGGGAGGCCCTGCCTATGCCATTCCCGTGCTCGGTGCCGTCGTTGCCATGCAAAAGATCTTGGCGGGCGGGCTGGCCGTATGGGGATCCTGTTTGGCCGTCGGTATGAACCTGCTCTTTACGGCATTGCTCGTCTTTGTCATGACGAGGCTGTTTTCGAGCGAGCGCATCATGTTCGGAAAATAAGGGGAGGCAACGGGGATGGACGAATTCATCAAACTGTTTTTCACGGGGAAGCGTGCGGAAAACATGGCGCGGTTTCTCCGCATGGTAAACATTTTCGGCGCGATCGGTGCACTCCTCGCGCTCGTGCCTGTCGTCCTCTCATTCGTGACTGAGGAACCCAACCTGCCGCTCATTGCCACGTTTTCCGTCCTCGGGGTACTGTTCGGAGCGGCAAGCGCGATCCTGAGACAATACAAGACGACGTATGTGCGCGGCCTTGCAGAGCTCCAGAATGCCGCCAACGAGCTCGAACTCAGAGGGGAAGAGCGCGAACAATACGCAAAACTCTATGCCGCATGGACGGAGACGCTCGGAAAGCGCAACCCGTTCGGCATCCTCGCGGCCATCGTTTCCCTGCTCGGCTATGTGATTTTGATGACGATCGCGATTGTCTGTGCCGTTTTGCCCGTTCCGCAAGTCTTCTTGCTCGTGGCGTGCATCGTCTTCTGCATCTTGGCGGCCGTGCCTACCGTGCTCGAGGTGACTGCGGAGGGGAGGGCCCGCACCGCACTCTATGAGCGCGCAGAGGGGGAGATCGAAGAGATCAAACGCAAGAAGCTCGGCCTGTCCGAGGCGAGGATCGCCTCCGAATCGGAGAACGCGCGGGCATACTCGTCCGTCCCGCTCTCCGTCATGATGTTCTTGAAGGAAGAAACCGAGCGCGCGGAGTTTCATCTTGTGGCAAAGCGGAGCGGCATTGCGAGCTTTTTCCTCGGGTTCGCGATCGGATTTGCGGTCATCGCCTCCTGTTTTGAGGGTCTATGGGAACAGCTCGGCTCCACGCTGTCGTGGCTGCTCGCAGGCGTCTTCTTTGTCGTGGTGCTTGCAGTGCTCTTCGTGTATCTGTTTCCGCTTGAACGCCGCAAAAAGGAGATCTACAGGCGCAACTTCGAAAAACTCACCGGCAGTGAGGCGGATGGGCTCAGAAAACAATTGCAGGGGGCGTGGCTTCGCCTGCAGAAGTCGGGAAACATCATGTTCTTTACGGCCCTCGCGACGCCCGTACTTCTCGGCGTCATCGTCGGCCTCGTCGGATATTTCACAGTGGAGGGGACGGTCCTCGCGGAGAGCATCGGAAGCTGCATCATGATCTTTCTCATCCCCGCGGCCATTCTTTCCGTGATTATCTGGATCGTGATGTTCGTCATCTACCGCAGGAAAGTGCGGCCCGTCGAAATGCTCCTGAAGGAGAAACGAAGAGAGGAGGGGAAATGAAAGAGACGGATAAAACCAAAAAACAAGTGCCTCTCCGGCTTTCTCCCTCGCTCTATGCCGATCTCATGAAGTGGGCCGAGGAAGATTTCCGCTCGCTCAACGGGCAGATCGAATATCTGCTCACCGAGGCAGTGCGCAAGCGAAAGGGCAAAAAATCGGGCGATCGCGGCGACGATACGCCCATTTAGGCATTTTTGCATAGTATTATGTGTGACATAATACGGTATTTTTGGAGAGAAACATGAAAAAACAGGCCCAAAAGATCATTATTTTGTCAGTCGTCGTCTGTCTCATGCTTGCAGGGTGCATTGCGCTCTTCATCTATGTGCTCATAAAGGGAACAGACGAAGTTTTTGGGGCGATCCTCGGTCTTGTCTTAGCGGGTTCGCTTCTTCTCATTTTTCCTTTTCTCGTATTGAATGCCATGCTCGGGATCAAATTCAGCGATGCGGTAGAAAGTAAGGATTTTGAAAAAGCCGCACGGATCGTGAGAAGATGTGAGAGGCTTCACCGTTTTTTGCCTTTTATCGGTGCGGAAGAGAAACGCATCGTTTTGTATGGGGTGCGTGATGACATCCCCGCCTTAAAGGAGGCAATTGCGGCATATCGCCGTGCGCGGTCCGACCGCGTCAGCCGCTTCAGGATCGGTGAAACGGCCTATCTTTGTGCGATGGTCGCGTTGGATGAAGGGCGCTCTGTGGATGCGCACGCCGAGTACGATCTCTTTCTCAAATTCTATTTAGAGAATACCAAGAGGCGTTTTTCCGTGAGCGGGTTTGTGCAGTCCCAAGCGAACAAGAAGAATCATGGCATGCAGGCCGAGGTATTACAGGCGGTCTTTACGCGGCTGGATGGGGGGTATGTCGCCAAACCGCAATTTGAGACTGTCTACCCCGTTGTGAGACGTGTGCTCGGGAGGGTGTTTCCGCAATGACATTTTCCGAATACCGTGAAACGGTGTATTTTCGAAAGTCGATGGAGAAGGCTCAATTCGAGAAGAGGCGATGGCGGTACGATCTCATCATCTGTGCCGTGTTGGGCGCATATCTTCTCAGTATCATGCTCCTGAGCCGTCTCACTTCGGAGGAACAGAAGGAACAGCCGTGGTTTTTGCCCGTCGTCATCGCGCTCTCCGCCGTCTACTTTGTTGCCTTGGGAGTCGACCTCGTTCTCGGGCTAAAATATCGGCAAAGTCGCGGCAACATGATCCCGCCCGAATGCGGGGTGGGGCTACTCCTCTACATGCGCGAACAGAACATCTCGCCGCGCGGGATGGTCCACGGCGGCATCCTCGAATACCCCGTCACCCTGCCCGAATGCGCGGGCGACGACATCCCGTGGGTCCGGGTTGGGGATGAGACGATCGATCTCTCCCTCTTCGGGCTCGACGACATCCCGGCGGCCGCGGCGGCCCTGCTTCCCCTCGTCGAATTTATTGTGAAAAGCGACCTTCCGAGCATGAATATCCACGCGGTATGTTCACCTGCGTATTATCTCGGTCCGGAGTACGGCGCAACGCCCAAGCGGGGCGGAAAACCGTATGTGCTCATCAAGCGGGGCAGATGGACGTTTGGCGGAAAGATGCTCTTGCACGACTATAAAAAGATTTTCCGCCTCATGGAAAAGCAGGGCGCGGGGGTGTAATATGGATCCTGTTCTCATTGTCCCTTTAGCGGTAGGCATCGCTTTATTGGCACTCATGTTGTTTTTCATCATCTTCATGGCGCGGTTCAAGCGCGTCTATCTCTTTTCCGTCCACAGCCATGAGGTGAAGGTGGAGGCAAAGGCGGGCGGGATCTTTTTGTATGTGGACGGCGCGCTCGAAGACCAGACATCTGGGCAGAATATGCGCTATTTGACGCTCCGCGCCACCGTTGACGGCGAGGAATTCAAAGTGCATATGACTGCAAGAGGGATGCGCATACAGGTGCAGGCGACGCACGGAGGGCGCGATGTTCCGTGCATCAGCGTGAAAAAATAGGATAAGGGTATGAAAAATTTCTTTCGGCTAAGTGAAGGCACCGATGGGATCTTCCGGCTCGAAAATGAGGAATTCATCGTAAAGAAGATCGGCAGCGAAACCGCCGCGAGACAGAAAAAGTTACAGGCAGAGCTTACGTCCTTCGAAAAACGCGCCGGCATCCCGCAATGGTTCTCCATTGCCGCTCTCGTCTTGATCGCATTGGGGGTGGGCCTGTTCACGGGTTCGCTCGATTTGTTGGCGGACGGCGACGTGGCCTATGAGGAGCTGGTGGGAAACGGTCTGTGGTGGGGCTTCGGCATAGGTTTGGGGCTACTTGCCGTCGGGGTCGCCATAGAGGTGTTCGCTTTTTTCAGAAAGAGGTCGGCCATGGCGAGCCCTGTCTGCGGAGACCTGAACGAGCGGTGGAAACGGTTGGAACGGGAATCGCGCGAAGAACTCCTCGTGCCCGATACGGCCATTCCCGTGGACATTATTTCCGAAAAAGGCACGTTTATGCTCAAGCACAAATTCTACTCCTGTGTGAACAGCGAGCAGTATGTCTTTTGCGACGGCCCCGCACTCTGTCTTGCAAGCGTCTCGGGCGTCGTCAAGATCCCGTATGAGCGCATTGAGCGCATCGAGAGGGTGGAGAGGCGGATCGCTTTCCCAAATTGGAACAAGGAACAAGGGGCCTCGGCCGACTTGATGAAACGCTACAAGGTCAGCCTACAAAACGGAGCATACAGCGTCAAGCCCTACTACCGCATCGTGATCCGCGGGAACGAGCCGACCGCGATCGTGTTCCCGTCCTATGAATTCGAGCGGCTGTCTCCGCTACTCGGTAGCAATGCGACCAATCTCGTGACGGTAAAGAAGTAAGTCGGATAAAGAAAAACCCGCGCTGCATATCAAAGCGGCACGGGATTTTTTGATGCTTGCTTATATCTACATTCTGTCGGGATCTACCTGTTTGACGAGCTTGTAGCCTTTCTTGGGCTTTGCGCGGAAGAAATCTACCTTGTCGCCGAATTTGAGATAGACGATGAGCGCGACGATGACGAGGACGGTGACAATGATGACAATGATGGCCCACGCGTCAAGTGTTTCGGATTTTACGCGCGACCACAGCTCATTGATGCGTTCGCTCGCCTCCTTGTCGTAATAGTCCATGACGGCACACCGTGCAATGACCTCTTCGGGGGGGAACTGTGCATAGAGCTGGCGGCTTGTCGCCTGTTCGGGTTCGGCGGGCAAAAGAATGGGGGAGACGTCATCGCCGTAGTTCTCACCGTAGAAGAAGTAGGTGAGGTCATAGTCCACGGGCTCTTCATACCCCTCGCCCTCCTCGAATTCATCCTCGGGATAGTAGCCATAGAGATAGTCCGCGTAGTCCAACATTTCCTGCTCCTCTCCCGCGATAACGGAGGTATAGGCGATGTAGTAGCTGTTCCGCATCGCATTTTGAGGCATGGAGAGGAAGTTGACGAAGGCCTGTGCCGCCTGCTTATTGGCGCCCTTCGGCATTACCCAGCCGTCGAAGAAGAGATTGGTGCCCGTCTTGGGAACATAATAATTGAGAAAGGCCGTTTCGCTCGCCTTGCCGTCCTCATCCACGCCGCTCTCCGCAAGGTCGATGGCATAGACGGCGTCTCCGCTCCACGCATAGTTGAGCCAGATCTTGCCCGCTACCATGTCGGCCTTGCCCGTATCCGTCTCAAAACTGAAGATGTTCTTCTTGATGTCCATGAGGCGGGGCTCCACGAGCGAGATGGTCTCGTCGTCGGTCGCGTTGAAGATGCGCGTGATGGCCTCGGTATATGCGGCAGGGGTAAGTTCGCCTGCGTCATATTGTGCTTTGAGGGCGGCAAGCGAGTCCGCTTGATTGTGCGCCTCTTGTTGGTAAGTCACGCCGAGGGCGGCGAAGTAGGTATCGCGTACGTTGTCCTTTGCCGTGATCCGCCCCGCGACTTGCTCATTCGTGAAGATCTCCCAATCGCATTCTTCGAGGAATTCTTCGAGTTTTCCGTCCATCGCGGCGGGATTATAGACAAACCCCGTCGTGCCCCACATGTAGCCTGCCGCGTAATCCTTCCAATAGATCTCCTCGCCCGCGTCGTCTTTGCGGATGGCGAGCCCAGCATTGTTCTCGAATTTGTCGGCAATGAAAGGGGAGACGTTGCGCACATAGTAATTCTCGGGGATGCTCTCGTCGAAGAAGCTCTCGTCGTATTTTTCGAGCCGTCCCTCGGCGGCCAGCTTCATGATCATGTAGTCGGAGGGACAGAGGAGATCGTATTCGTTGCCGAGGATGATCTCGTTATACATATCCTCGTTGGTGCCGAAAGTGGAGTATTCCACGCGGATGGGTTGGCCGTAAGTCTTTTCATACCAGAGGCAGAAGTCGTCGAGAAGGCGGGGTCCCTCCTCGCTGAGCGGTTGCCCCATGGCCGTTTCGTACCATGCCTTGTAGTCTTCATCCACGATATCGGAATGGATATGGACGTGGTTGCCGTTTTCATCCGTCACGGGATCTCCCTCATCGTCGAGTTCGTGGAGCTCGTCGTAGATGAAAGTTCCCTTGCCGCCCTCGTCGATGTATTCCTCCCAATTGTAGACGCGGAGGACGATGGTATCAGAGCCTCCGCATCCGCCGAGCGTTGCGAGCGAGGGGAGAAGAAAGGCGGCTGCAAGTGCCACGGAACCCAATCTTTTCTTGTTCATTTGCTTGCCTCCTTCTTGCGGATGCTCGAAAGATTGGAGATGACCACAAAGAGCACGATGATGACGAAGATGATGGTCGTGAGCGCCCACAAAGAGGCGAGCGTGACGGCGGTATGCGCATTCCCCTTGGTCGTTGCGTTGTAGACGTAGGTAGAAATGGTCTCGAAGCCCGCGGGGCGGGTATACATCGTGACGATGTAGTCGTCGAGAGAGAGCGTGATCGCGAGCATGAAGCCCGAGATGACTCCGGGGATGATCTGCGGGAGCACGACTTTCCACAGCGCCTTAAAGGGGGATGCGCCCAAGTCGAGCGCGGCCTCATAGAGGGAGTTGTCCATCTGTTTGAGTTTCGGCATGACGGAGAGCACCACAAAGGGTGTGCAGATGACCATGTGTCCGATGAGCAATGTGAAGTAGGAGCGGCCGAGCCCGACTGCCACGAACGTGACGGTGAGCGAGAGCGCGGTGACGATCTCCGCATTGATGACGGGGATCTGGGAGGCTCCGTGGATGAGCATCTTCACGCGTTTTTTCGTGTAGAACATCCCGAGCGCGCCCACGGTTCCCAAAATCGTCGAAAGAATGGCGGCGAGAAAGGCGAGCAGGAAGGTGTTGCCGATCATGCCGAGAACTTTGGAGTTTTGGAAGAGCGCGGCGTAGTGGGTGAGGGAGAACCCTTCGAAGCGGCCGATCATGTTTGTCTTGTCAAAACTGTAGATGGCAAGGAGCAGAATGGGGGCGTAGATGACGAGCAAAACGAGCCCGACCAAAAATGCTTTGAGGCACTTGAACACAACATGTTTCTTGTTCATAAACTTGTCCCCCTGACGTTTTCTTCGGACTTAAAGCCGCCCGTGAACCAAGTCGAGACAAAGACGACGATGAGCAGGATGAGCGCGATCATCGAGCCCATGTGCCAATCGTTGCCGAAGTAATCGGAGATGAACTTACCGATGATCGTCACCTTGGCGTTGCCGAGCATGTCGGAGACGACATAGTTGGTCATCGAGGGAAGGGCCACCATCGTCACGCCGCTCATGATGCCGGGCACGGAGAGGGGGATGGTGACGCGGGTGAACGTTGCAAATCCGCTCGCCCCGAGGTCTGCGCTCGCTTCGTAAAGGGAGGGATCTATTTTCAGCATGGTGGTGTACAGGGGCAGGATCATGAAGGGGAGAAAGTCATACACCATGCCGAAGACCGTCTTGAAATAGTTGGAGCCGGCAAGCCACGCCATCCCGTCGAGAGAGGAGAGCAGGTTGAAGAGCTCGCGGAGCGCGTTGACGCGCAAGACGAAGTTGATCCACATGGGGAGCACGAAGAGCATCAGGATGACGAATTTTCGCTTCATCGTACTGCGCGCGAGAATGTAGGCGACGGGATAGGCGATGACGAGGCATATGACCGTCGTGATGAGCGCGATGACGAGCGAGTAGACGATGGTGGAAAGTTTTGTCGGGTCGGAGAAGAACTTGACGAAGTTGTTGAAAGAGAGGTGCATGTTGCTATCCGTAAAGGCATAGAAGAAGATAACAAGCATGGGCACGATGACAAAGAAAATGAGGAAGACGGCATAGGGAATGCACAGCGTCTTACGGGAAAAGCGGGGGATCTTCATCTCTTCTTTTCCTCCGTGTGCTTCAAAGTCAGTTTGATCTTGTCCTTGGGGATGATGACGGAGACGAGGTCGTTCTCGTTCCAGAGATCGTCGGTCGCAAACACGAAGTCCTCTTCTTCCTCCTCCGTGCGCACGATGAGGCGGTAGTGGTCGCCCTTATAGATGATGGAAATGATGCGCCCCGTCGTGCCGCCCGCCTCGGCGTCGTCGCTGATGGAGATATCGTAGAGGCCGACTTCCACCTTGACTTCGGTGTCGGTGAGGTCGATCTTTTCCCCCGCAGCCGTAATGAGGTAGTCCTCCTCGTCGAGATGGCTCCCGGGATAGAGCTGGGTGACGTCGCACTCGAATTCCCCGTCGGCAAAACGCACGGTATTGCGCTTTGTGATGACGCCGTCGAAGATATTCGAGGTATATTTGGGCTTCATGAGGTGGATGCCGTCGGGGGCGATGTTCATGCCGATCATCTCACCGATCTTTCTGCTCTCGGTGGAGTTGATGACGAGCTCGTATTTGCCCACTTGCGCCGTGATCTCATAGTGGATGCCCTTGAAGACAACGGAGATGACTTCTCCGACGAGCGTTCCGCGGTCGGGAGTGGTCATGAGGATATCCTCGGGGCGCACGACGACGTCGGCGGGCTCGCCTTTTTCGAATTCGTCGAGGCAGTCGAAGGTCTTCCCGCAGAATTTTACCTTTTTGTCGCCGACGACCGTACCGTTGAAAATATTGCTCTCGCCGATGAAGTCCGCAACAAAGGTATTGGCGGGCTCGTTGTAGATCTTTGCGGGCGTGCCGATCTGTTGCACGACGCCGTCGGCCATGACGATGATGGTATCCGACATCGTGAGCGCCTCTTCCTGGTCATGGGTGACATAGATGAAGGTGATCCCCAAGCGGCGGTGCATCTCTTTGAGCTCGATCTGCATCTCCTTTCGCATCTTGAGATCGAGTGCGCCGAGGGGTTCGTCGAGAAGCAGGATCTCGGGCTCGTTGACGATGGCGCGCGCAATGGCGACGCGCTGCTGTTGCCCGCCCGAGAGCGTGGAGATGGAGCGCTTTTCGAATCCTTCGAGGTCGACAATCTCCAGCGCTTTCTTCACCTTGTCGGAAATTTCTTTCTTGGAGAGCTTTTCCTTTTTGGTATACTGCTCGCCGCGGTCGTTCTCATAGGTATTCACGACCTTCTTGCATTTGAGACCGAAGGCGATATTTTCGAATACGTTGAGATGGGGGAAGAGGGCATACCGCTGGAAGACGGTATTGACAGGTCTTCGGTTGGGCGGGAGCAGGGAAATGTCCTGCCCGTTGAGGAGGATCTTACCGCTTGTCGGAAGATCGAACCCTGCGATCATTCTCAGCGTCGTTGTCTTGCCGCACCCGGATGGGCCGAGAAACGTGATAAATTCACCCTTGTTGACATAGAAGCTGACGTTGTCGATGACGAGGTTGTCATCATAGTATTTTGTCACGTTTTGAAGCTCAATGATGTGTTCGGCCATTGAAATCTTCCTCCAAATGTGTTTTTTTGCGGAATTAACCTGTATATTTACGTCGGATGCGATGTACTATGCGTGACATAGTACATGTCAAAGGCGGCTTTTTCAGAAGTTGGGAGGGGTGGAGATCCACACAAAGCAGGCGCGTGTCTTGCCCTTGTTGACGATATAGTGTTCTGTCCCTGCGGAAAAATAGAAACTGTCGCCTTTCTTGGCAAGTACGCTCTTTCCCGCCCGCACGATGGCGATGCAGCCTTCGAGGACATAGCCGAATTCTTCGCCCTCATGGGGGAAGTCGGGTTGTGTGGACGCGCCCGCTTCCAAAACGACGCGGACGGGCTCCATCATGTTCTTTTGTGCGTTGGGGATGAGCCATGAAAAGAGCATGCCGTCGGACTGCTTGTCGATGTATTCTTCCTCCGTGAAGACGATCTTCTCTTCGTTCTCCTCGTGGAAGAAATCGGAAAGATTGCTCCCGAGGGCATTGAGGATGTCTGTGAGCGTTGCGATAGAGGGGCTCGTCAGATCGTTTTCGAGCTGGGAGATGTAGCCTTTCGTCAGCTCGCACCGATCGGCGAGTTCTTCCTGTGTCAAGTCTTTTTGTTGGCGCATTTCCCTGAGTTTTGCACCGAGTTCCATGAAAATCCCTCCGTTGCGGTTTGGTGCGCCCAGCCTTTCGGGCCAAACTATGCAAACTTTCGCGATCTTAAACTGAAAGTTTAATAAAACTAAACCGACAACGTGATGAGTATATTACTTTTTATATAGTATGTCAACCAAATAACGGTGAAAAAATAAAAAAATCGACAAATTTTTTGCATTTGCCGACATAATTTTCCGAAGTTTATAATAAAATGGATAAAAATAAGAGGATGTTCTCCGTGTGATACAGCAAAAAGACGTCCGTCAAGCAACGGACGCCCTGTAACCGCAGTAGGTGGGGGTCAATCGGCGATGGCGCTGAGCTTTTTCGCCAATTTGGCTTTTTTATTGTTGGCGTTGTTCTTATGAAGGATCCCCTTGGTGACAGCGGAGTCGATCGCAGAGACGGTTTCGGGATAGAGCTGCCCGGCGAGGGCTTTGTCGCCTGCGTTTACAGCGGCTAAAAACTTCTTGATCTGCGTTTTGAGAGCGGATTTGATCGCTTTGTTCTCGGCTGTCTTCTTTTCGGTGATCAGAACGCGTTTTTTTGCGGACTTGATGTTGGGCACGGTATGATTACTCCTTTGATTTCTTTCTTCGAATATCCTTGACTATTTTATCATAAAATAAAGCCCTTGTAAACTGTTTTTCAAGGCAGAAGCATAAAAAAATCCTAAAAATTTCCGAAAGGAGGGCGTTTCGGGTGGCTACGCGACCGCGCATCGGGCTATTTGACAGCGGCATAGGGGGGTTATCCGTGCTCTCCGCCTGTTTGAAGTTGCTTCCCGACGCAGATTTTTTTTACTACGGCGACAATCTCCGCGCTCCATACGGCAGCCGCGCTCCGCAAGAGATCGCCGCTTTCACGGGGGAAGCATTCGCCGAATTCGCGTCTGTCGGCGTGGACGTCGCCGTCATCGCCTGCAATACCGCAACGGCCGTCTGCCTCGAAGAGATGCGCAGGGCATTTTCGTTTCCCGTCGTGGGGGTGGAGCCTGCCGTGGCGTGCGCCGCAAGGAGCTGTTCTCGCGTCCTCGTCCTCGCAACGCCTGTCACATCGCAAAGCGACCGTCTCAGGCGGCTCATCGGCAAATTTCCCGGCACATCATTCACCGTCGTCCCCGTGCCCGGACTTGCAAGTGCCGTCGAGGCGCACTTCATCCGCGGAGAGCCGATCGTTCTCGCCGAACACCTTCCCGCGCGTGGCAACGCGTTTGACGGCGCCGTGCTCGGCTGTACACATTACTCGTTGATAAAAGCGGAAATTGCCCACTTTTTGGGAATACCCGTCTTCGATGGGGGAGAGGGGACGGCGCGACGGGTCGGGACCCTGATTTTGGCAGGGACAGATAACCACTTAAAACCACAAGCTATTCCGAACAATTGTTTAAGTTCAAAGTGGAATAAAAAAACGGGCAAACAAGTTTTTTTCCTCGGAAATGGCCGATTTTTCAATCGGGAGGTCTTTGATTCAAACATTTGTTTCAGTTGTATCTAAAAAAAATTTTTGGGAAATGGAAAATATTTTTCCAAGAATAGTTGACAGGGGTTAAAGGTGGTGATATAATGGGCATTGAACTTATCCTCAACCAAAGGCGGTATCATGAAGTTTATTACGGGAAGCGTCGTGCACACGCTCGACTCGAAAAACAGAATACGCATCCCGAAGAAGCTCAAAGACGCCTTCGAGGGGGAGAAGTTATTCTTCGTGCGTTACACCGGAGGCTGTATTTCCGTCTATCCGCAGTCGGCGCTGGATGCGCGTCTTGAAGGATTGAAGAACATCAAGTCGGACAACAAAGAACTCCTCAAAGCAAAGCGCGCCATACTCGGGGCCATCGAGGAGATCGAAGAAGATAATCAGGGAAGAACGACTCTCTCGGCGGAAATGCGTGCCCATGCAGGGATCTCCAAGGATGTCATCACCATAGGGATGGGGGATTACCTTGAAATTTGGGCGCCTGAGCGTTACAACGGCGAGACAGAGGATATGCCGCTTGAAGATGCCTTCTCGGCGATCCCCTTCTGATGAGTACCTATCATACGCCCATCATGCTCGGAGAGGTCCTGCAAGGTCTGGATCTGAAAGACGGCGGGATCTACTACGATGCTACGATCGGCGGGGGCGGCCATTCTTACGCCATCCTGCAAGCAAACCCCACGGTGCGGCTCATTGCCACCGACAAAGACGGGGAGGCTGTCGCAGAGGCAAGCAGGCGGCTTGCACCCTTTGCGGGTAGGTTTTCCATTTATAGAACAGATTATAAGAACTTTGCCAAGGTCCTTTCGGAGGCGGGAATCGACGGATTGGACGGTTTTTTGGTAGACCTCGGGATCTCTTCCCATCAGATCGACGATGAGGCGAGGGGGTTTGCCTACCGTAGCGAAGACGCGCCTTTGGACATGAGGATGGATACACGCTCCGGGCTGAGGGCAGAGGATGTTGTCAACGACTACTCGGAAGAAGATCTGAAACGCATCTTCCGTGCGTATGGGGAGGAACCTTTTGCGGGGCCCATTGCGAGACGCATCGTTGAGGCGCGCGGGAAAGCGCGCATCACCACAACGGGGGAACTCCGCCGTCTTGTGGAGGGAGGGATCCCCATAAGGCTTCGCTCTGCCGCCTGTGCGAGAAGGGTATTTCAGGCCATCCGCATCGAAGTCAATGGTGAGCTCGAAGGGCTTGCCGATTGCGTCAAAGGTCTGCTCCGCACCCTGAGACCCGGGGGACGCGGTTGCATCCTCACTTTTCATTCTCTCGAGGACAGGGTGGTGAAGGAAGTGTACCGCGAACTGAATACGGCTTGTACCTGCCCCCCCAACTTTCCCGTCTGTGTATGCGGGAAAAAGAGAGAGATTGAGATCGTGAACGCGAAACCTCTGACGGCATCCGAGGAGGAGATCGCAAGGAACCCGCGCAGTAAGAGCGCAAAACTTCGGATCGCACGCCGCATTGCGGAATGAACGGCTGCCGAAGCGAATACGATAAGGAGAGAAGTCTATGACTGACGATAAATTGCAAAGTAACGATACGCAGGAATACACCGAGGAAGCTCAGCGGCACGCTCAGAAAATTGCAGAGAACTACAGGAAGCTGTTGGACAAAGCTACAGCCCCCGAACGCTACGTGGAGACAGAAGAGCCGCGCAGCAGTTACATCGCTCCCGTATACGACGAGCCGCTTCCCGCTGCTCCCGAATACGAGCGCTATGAAGCCCCGCAGGAGGAGAACTATGCCTATGCGGCACCCGCCGGCGAGGAATATACGGAGAACTACCTGACCGCAGACAATGCGGCCCGCATCTCGGGATACACGGCGCATCCCGCCCCCAAGACGAAGAAGGTTTTGTTCGAAGGAGTGACCTACACCAAAGGCGGCTATATTCACGGCCCCGGCGCTACGGCGGTCTATTCTCAGCCCGTTGTAGAATATACGGCGCCCGTCGTGGAGAATGCTGCACCCGCAGCCGTTGAGATCCCCGTCCTCGGGCAGGATATGGCCCCCGGAGCCGAACTCTGCGATGAGAGCGCCGAGCAGACGGCGGATGACGTTCCCACGGCCCGCACCATGCTCCACCGCACCGTGACGGAGGACGCAGAACTCACGGGGCTCAAGACGGGCTTCTGGTCGATGCTCTCCACCAAGGTCCGCTTTGCACTTGCCGCCGTGACGACAACCATCTTTATAGCGGTCGCCCTGATCTGCATCAATACCGCGATCCTCGACAATCTCAATGCCGATATCGCGAACAAACAGATGCGGCTCACTGAGCTCCGCCGGTCTGCCGGCGAGCTTCAAGAACAGATCGACGCAACGACCGATCCCGCCAATGTCGACCAATGGGCGCTGGAGCACGGAATGATCCGTTGACCGATCGGGAGGAAAATCAATATCAAGACGGGATTTTCGCTTTCTGTCTTACAAAAGAGGTTATTTGCCGTGATTTTGGCGATAACCTTTCTTTTTTGCATTTTTTTGGGAAGATTCCTCTATATCCAGCTCGTTTGGGAGGATACCTTGCACTACCGCGCGCTCGACCAGTGGACGCGGGAGATCCCCGTCAATGCGGGCAGAGGGGTGATCGTAGACAGGAACGGCGAACTGCTTGCGGGGAACAGGGCGGGTTACGGCATCTATGCGCGCGCCAGTGCGGTGGACGATCCGACCGCCGCGGCAAAATTGCTCTCGGAGAAGCTAAACGCCGAATATGACCTGCTCTACCAAAAGCTGACCGACCGCTCCAAGTCGGAGATCGTGCTTGCCCGCCGCACCACAAAGGAAGTCGTCACCGCCCTTGCGGAGAACGAAGTCAAGGGGGTATACTATTCCCGCAACGACGAGCGCGTCTACCCGTATGGGTCGCTTGCGAGCCAGATCATCGGGTTTACCGCCTACGACGGGTCGGGAACGACGGGGATAGAGGGGTATTACAACCGATACCTTGCAGGGGAGAACGGGCAGATCCTGTATGAGACCGATCTTGTGGGCGTGGACATCGAGGGGGCTTCGGCCGCCTATCTCCCCGCGACGGACGGGCTCAACGTGCGGCTCACCGTCGATTATCGCATCCAGGCGCTTGCAGAGGAAGTGATGGCGCGGGCGTATGAGACGTATTCCGCCAAGGCGGCAAGAGCCATCGTGCTCGATCCCAACGATTTTTCCGTGCTCGCAATGGTCAATTTGCCTTCCTACGATCTGAACGACATCCCGCGGGACGACCTTGACAAGCTCAACGCGCTCTCGCGCAATGGACTCGTCTCGGATGTCTATGAACCGGGTTCCACGTTCAAGATCGTGACTGCGGCCGCCGATATCGAGGAGTACCGAAAGGGCAATCCGCGGGCGCTTGACCCGGATACATACGTCTTTTCGAGTGCGCGCACCCGTACCGTCGACGGCACGACCATCAAATGTTGGAGCGACCATAAGAACGGAAAACACACTAACGAAACGCTTGCCGAGGCGCTCAACAACAGTTGCAATCCCTGCTTTGTGGACATCGCGCTCGCACTCGGAAAGCAGACTTTTTACGATTATCTCGCCGCATTCCGCTTCGGAAGGGCGACGGGCATTGATTTCTCGGGGGAGTCCATCGGCATGCTGCTCCCCGAAAACACCTTGCGCGACTGCGATTTTGCCCGCATCGGATTCGGGCAGTCCATTGCCGTTACCCCCCTGCAACTTGCTTGTGCGGCGGCTTCGGCGGTCAACGGAGGGAATTACTACGCGCCGCGCATCGTAGCGGAGATCTTCTCCGAAGACGGGAGCATCCATGAGAAGACATCGCCCTCCCTCGTCGGAAAGACGGTGAGCGAAGAGACCTCCCGCGTGCTTTCGGGCATGCTCGAGGGCGTCGTCAGGGACGGGAGCGGCAAAAAAGCGTTCATCGAGGGGTATCGCGTCGCAGGGAAAACGGGGACGGCGCAAAAGTATGAAAACGGCGCCATCGCACAGGGCAAGTACGTCTCATCCTTTGTCGGCTATTTTCCCGCAAACGCGCCCCGCTATCTTGCACTCATCATCGTGGACGAACCGCAGGGGAGCTACTATGGCTCTACGGTCGCGGCCCCCTGCGCCAAAGAGATATTTGAAGGGATCATCCGTATTTTCGACATTCCGGAGGTGGAAGCATGAAATTATCCGCGCTTGCCCGTGAACTGAAAGGGGCCGTTTTGAAAAGGGATGCCGAGATCACCTCGCTTGCGACAGACAGCCGTGTGGCGGGGGAGGGCGATCTCTTCTTTTGCATCCGCGGGACCCGCTCGGATTCCCACCTCTTTGCCGACGAGGCCGAAGCGCGCGGGGCAGCGGCGATCATGAGCGAGCGCGATACGGGCGTCTCCATCCCCCAACTCATCGTGAAGGACGCGCGGGAGGGGATGGCGCTGGTAGCCGCCGCCTTTTACGGGCATCCCGAGCGGGACATGTCCCTTGTCGGCGTGACGGGAACGAACGGCAAGACGACGGTCACACACATGCTCTATGAGATCTTCTCGGCAGCGGGGATACCTTGCGGACGCATCGGGACCTTGGGGGCAAAGTATGCGGGAGCGGAGGTCCCGCCTGCACTCACGACGCCCGACCCCGTTGCGCTCTTCTCCCTGCTTGCGGACATGAAGCGGGCGGGGACGCGCATCGTCGCCATGGAAGTGTCTGCCCATGCGCTGGCACTCAAAAAAATCGCACCCATCTGCTACGACGCGGCCATTTTCACGAATTTCACGCAGGACCACCTCGATTTTTTCAAGGACATGCAGACGTACGGGGCGGCCAAACGGTTGCTGTTTTCGCCCGAACATTGCCGCGAAGCCATTCTCAACGCCGACGACGAGTTCTCCCGCACATTGGGAGAGGTCTCGCAGACGACGTACGGCATTGATTGCCCTGCCGACTGTTTTGCCATCGTTGAAGAGGAAACGATCGCGGGGACGCGGATGCTTCTGAATCTCGAAGACGATTTGGCGGAGGTGACCGTTCCCATGGCGGGAAAACACAATGTGTCCAATGCGCTCGCCGCGGCGACGTGTGCCCACCGCTTGGGCATCTCGTGCGAAGATATCGCAGACGGGCTCTCGCGCGTCAAAGTGGAGGGGAGATTGGAGCGCGTCGGGGAACGGAACGGGGCGTCTATCTTCGTGGACTTCGCCCACACGCCCGACGGGATCGGAAAATCGCTCTCCGCTCTGCGGCCGTTCTGCAAGGGGAGACTTGTTTTGCTCTTCGGGTGCGGAGGGAACCGCGACCGGGAGAAACGGCCTCTCATGGGAGCCGTTGCGGCGCGCCTTACAGATCTTACCGTGCTCACCTCGGATAATCCACGCTTCGAAGACCCCGCGGCGATCCTGTCCGAGATCGAGGCGGGATTCCGCGCCGTCTCGGAAAACTACGTTGCCATCGAGGAGCGCGAGGAGGCGACCCGATATGCGATCGGGCTCCTGCGGGAGGGGGATATCCTTCTCATTGCGGGCAAAGGGGGCGAAACGGAGCAGGAGATCATGGGTATCAAGTATTCCTATAACGACAAGACTATTGTGAGAGCCATCTTGGAGGAGAGCGATGCGTGACATATTATGGGTGATGCTGTTCGCCTTTGTTCTCTCCCTGATCCTCTGTGCGGCGGCGATCCCGCTGCTCAGGCGATTGGGGGCAGGGCAAAATATTCTGCATTATGTCAAGGAACATGCAAATAAGAAGGGCACGCCGACGATGGGGGGCCTCGCTTTCATCTCCGCGGCCGCCATTGCCGCCGTTTTCTTTTGCCTCGGAGGGGACAAGCCCTTCTATGTCGCGCTCGCCGTCGGGATCGGCTATCTGCTCGTCGGGTTCCTCGATGACATGTTGAAGAAGCACCGCGGGGACAATCTCGGGCTTCGGCCCTATCAAAAAATATTCTTCCAGCTCGCCGTGGCCGTCATCGCAGGCGTCTACTGTTGCACGGAGGGGCTTACCGTCTTGCGCATCCCCTATACCGGCCGCGCCTTTGATATCGGCTGGGGGATGCTCCCGCTCGGCGTCTTCGTGTTTTTGGCTACGGTGAACGGCGTCAACCTCACCGACGGCCTCGACGGGCTTGCGGGGGCGGTGTCCGCCGTCTTTTTTCTCTTTCTCGGTGCGCTCGTGCAGATACAGGGAGGCGGGGACGTCGCCATGCTCTCCTTTGCGCTCACGGGGGCGCTCTTCGGATACCTCATTTTCAACACGAGCCGCGCGAGCGTCTTCATGGGGGATACGGGCTCGCTCTCGCTGGGCGGGTTTGCGGCGAGCATCGCGCTCTTTTCGGGCAATGCGCTCGTCATCCCGATTTTGGGTGGCGCGTTCGTGCTTTCCTGCATATCCGTCATTCTGCAGGTAATATATTATAAAAAGACGGGCAAACGCATCTTTCTCATGGCGCCCATCCACCATCATTTTCAGGAAAAGGGGTATGCGGAGGCAAAGATCTCTTATACCTATGCGATCCTGACTGCCGCGGCGGGCGTGACCTTGCTTTTGCCGCTCGTCTAATAATTTTTCGGAGGCACTATGCTATTTGAACGGCAATCCTTCCTCGTCGCGGGGATCTCGCGCTCGGGGATCGCAAGCGCGCAATATTTGCGCAAAAAGGGTGCGACGGTCTATCTCTATGACGACGTGGACGATGAGAATGTCCGTAGCTCGCAAAAGAGCTTGGAAGAGCTCGGCTGCATCCCCCTCAAAAAGGAGGAGATCGAAAGCAGGATGCAGGGCATCGACGTGCTCGTTCTCAGCCCGGGGATCCCCGTCGACCATCCTCTTCCCGTCTCTTTCAGACGGGCGGGGAAACGCATTTTGGGGGAGACGGAACTTGCCGCGCTTGCACTGCGCTGTCCGCTCATTGCCGTCACGGGGACCAACGGGAAGACGACGACGGTCACTCTGCTCGAGGGGATCCTGAAAGAGGCGGGCAAGAATGCCATCGCATGCGGGAATGTCGGCCGCCCCATCACCGACTGCCTCGGGGAGCTCGGGGAGGACGGCGTGGCCGTCGCCGAGATCTCCTCTTTCCAGCTGGAGACGCTCACGTCGCTCCGTCCCCATGTGGCCGTCGTGCTCAACATCACCGAGGACCACCTCAACCGCCACTATACGTTTGAAAACTACGTCTATCTGAAATCGCGCATTTTGCGCAATTGCACGGAGAGCGAATATGCCGTGCTCAACTACGACGATCCGACCGTGCGCGCCTTTGCCGAGAAGACAAAGGCCAATGTGGTCTGGTTTTCCCTGAATGAGCGCGTCGCAGGGGGCTACTGTGCAGACGGCTATTTCTGTTACCATGGGGAAAAGGTGTGCCCGGAGGACGCCCTGCCTGTGGACGGCGACCACAACCGCATGAATGCGCTCGCCGCCCTGTGCGCGGCCAAACTCTTCGGGATCCCGAACAGTTCCATCGAGAACGGATTCAAAAAATTCCGCGGCGTCAAGCACCGCATCCGCAAGATCGGGATGCTCAAAGGGGTGACTTTCATCGACGATTCCAAGGCGACCAACGTCGATTCTACCCTCAAAGCCGTGGCGAGCGTGCGCGGCGAAAGCGTTCTTCTGCTCGGGGGGAAGGACAAGGGATACGCTTACGAACCGCTGTTCGATGCGCTCGTGAAGTCGGACGTCGTACATACCGTCATATATGGGGAGAATGCGCTGCGCATCCTCAACGCCGCCTTGAAGCGCGGCTATACCGACGTGACGCTCATCCGTCCCTTCGACCTCGCCGTGCGCATCGCCTTCCTCACGGCAAAGCCGGGACAAAACGTTCTGCTTTCGCCCGCCTCCGCAAGTTTTGACGCCTTTAAGAGCTACGAGGAGAGGGGGGAGCGCTTCATCGAACTGTTCTCCCGTCTGGAAGAGGAGTATGCCCCCGCGCCTCTGCCCGAGATCCTGCCGCCGCCCGAGGCCGAAAAGGAGACGGATGGAGAAGACGAATAGAGCGGCGGGGCGGGGAGATCTGCTCTTTCTGGCAGCCGTCGTGCTCTTGGCGGCATTTGGCGTCGTTGCCGTATACTCCGCGAGCAGTTACAACGCGGAAGTGCAGTACGGCGACAGCCTGTATTTCGTCAAAAAACAGATCGTCGGCTTTGTGATCAGCCTTGCCGCAATCGCGGGCATCGCCTTTCTCGACTATCGGAAGCTCAAAAAATTCGGCATCCCGGCGCTCGTGCTGTCGCTCATCCTGCTCGCACTCGTCTTCATCCCGGGGGTGGGGAGGACCAGCTACGGCGCCACACGGTGGATCGGGCTTGGCCCCGTGACCATTCAGCCCTCCGAGCTTGCAAAATACGGGTTTGTATTCTTTACGGCTTGGTATTTTGCCAAGGATCCCGCGCGCATGCGGTCATTCGCCGGCGTTCTTCCCGTCCTCGGTGCGGGAGCGGCCATCTGCGTGCTCATCATGTTGGAGCCGAATATGTCCGTGACGATGTGCGTCGGCGCGCTCATGATCGGCATGATCTTTCTCGGCGGCGTCTCGAAAAAGGCGCTCGGCGCCATCTGCGTGCCCGCGCTCCTGCTCGTGCCCGTGCTCATTGTCATGGAGCCGTACCGTCTGCAACGCCTCTCCGCATTTGTCGATCCGTGGGCGTCCCCCAAAGAGGAGGGATATCAGCTCATCCAGTCGCTCTATGCGCTTGCAAACGGCAAACTTTTCGGCACGGGGCTGTTCCGCTCCCGCCAGAAATACAGATTTCTGCCCTTTGCGGAGAGCGATTTCATCCTCTCGGTCATCGCGGAGGAGACAGGCTTTGCGGGTGTGCTTCTTCTCTTTACCCTCATAGGCTTTATCGTCTGGCGGGGGCTGCGCATTGCCAACAATTGCGACAATTTTTACGGCTATATGCTCGCCTCGGGCATCACGCTTGCCTTTGCCATACAGGCATCTCTCAATGCGCTCGTCGTCAGCGGCTGTATCCCCCCGACGGGGTTGCCTCTCCCGCTCGTCTCTGCGGGAAACACCTCTCTCATCGTCACGATGGCGGGGATGGGGATCGTCTATAACATTTCGAGACACAATGACGGCAAAAAATTCATAGGATATACCAAATGACGTCAGGCCCGTGAAGCGGGCTTTGCCGTCTTTACGAGAGGAGAATCCTATGGATAAATTCATCATATGCGGCGGGAAACGGCTGGAAGGGAGCGTGTGCGCGCAATCGGCGAAAAACTCCGTTCTGCCCCTTCTTGCCGCATCGGTTTTGACAGGGGATCCCGTCGTCATCCGCGAGGTCCCCGACATCACGGACGTCAAATGCATGGCGGAAATTTTGCGGCAGCTCGGAGCCGATGTCGCCCTCGAGGGCGGAGACGTCCGCATCGACAGTTCCCACGCGAGCAACCACAGCATCCCGCCGACGCTCACGCGGGAACTCCGTTCCTCCGTCTTCATGCTCGGATCCCTGCTTGCACGCTTCCACCGCGCCGCCTGCGCATATCCCGGCGGGTGCGACATCGGGCTCAGGCCGATCGATCTGCACCTCAACGCTCTCAAACGGCTTGGCGTCTCCATCCGCGAACGGGAGGGGTACATCACCTGTGAATGCGAAAAGCTGACGGGTGCGGACATCGTGCTCGATTTCCCGAGCGTCGGCGCCACGGAAAACATCCTGCTTGCGGCGGTCGGGGCAGAGGGGACGACGGTGCTCGGCGGCGCGGCCAAAGAGCCCGAGATCGTAGACCTTCAAAATTTCCTCAATGCGATGGGGGCCAAAGTGCAGGGTGCGGGGACGGACGTCATCCGCATCGAGGGCGGAAGATCTCTGCACGGCGTTACATATACCCCCGTCAAAGACCGCATCGAGGCGGGGAGTTACCTCATCGCCTGTGCCATTTGCGGGGGAGAGGTGGAGGTCGAAGGCGTCGGGGGAGATACCCTCGGATTACTTTTACATAAATTGCGTGAAAACGGTTGCAAAATCCATACAAAAAATGATAAAATAAGAGTGGCGAGCGGCGGGAGCCTGCGTTGCAACAGAAAAATCGAGACAATGCCCTTCCCGGGGTTCCCGACTGACTTGCAGGCGCAGATGACCGCACTCAACGCGGGGGCCGAAGGCGTCGCCGTCATCGCGGAAAATTTGTTCGAAACGCGCTACAAATATGTACCGGAACTCATCAAGATGGGCGCCGATATCGAGGTGCGCGGGAGAAACGCGGTCGTGCGCGGCGTGGGAAGGCTGCACGGGGCCACCGTCTCGTGCGGGGATCTGCGCGGCGGCGCCGCTTTGGTGCTTGCGGCACTCGGGGCAGAGGGGACGAGCGAGATCCACGAACTGTCTCATGTCGACCGCGGGTATGCCGCGTTCGAGCAAAAGCTGAGAGCACTCGGAGCGGAGATCGTGCGCGTCCGCGCATGAGAGCACTTCACGGAGATACGCATGAAAAAGAGATTGATCATCACAACAGTCGTTGCACTTGCGCTGCTTGCCGCGATCCTTGCGGCGGCGCTCAATACCATCTTCACCGTGACGCATGTGCGCACCGATTTCACCACCTACTCGCAGGAGGGGAAGGAGGAGGCCGCATCGCTCAGGGAGGAGCTCGACGCCTTTGTCGGCAGGAGCACGACCTTCCTCAAACTCGAAGAGGTTTCGGCGACGGTGGAAAAATATCCGTACTTTGTGATCGAAGAGCTTGAAAAGCAGTATCCGACCACCGTCTATTTGCGGATCTCCGAACGGAAGGAGACCTTTGCGATTGCCGAGGACGGGGCATATGCGGCCTATGCGGACAACGGCGTCTTCCTGCGCATGGCGGAAACGAGCGCAAACAGGGCGGAGGGGAACAATATCGTGCTCACGGGCTTTGACTTCGAGCGCTCTGGCTCCCCGCTCATGTTCCGCGGGACGTATGCCGAGGAGGTCCGCCTCGTCACGGACGCCATACGCGCAAAGCTCATGGAAGAGCGCGCGAACGTCGTCTCCGTGGAGCTTGTGAAGAGTACTTCCGACGCACGCAACGATTTCTTCCGCATCCGCATGCACGAAGGCGTCGTGATCGACCTCGGCAATCCGTCCGTGCTTGCCGCCGAAAAAGCCTCGCTCGCCATTGACCGCTACCTCGCGCTCGGCGATGAGGACAGAACTTTCGGCTACATCACCGTCCTTGACGGCGAAGACGGCGAGCTGCATTGGGACTACACGCGTTCCGGTACGCTCTCATAAGTTTATACATTGAACGGCGCGGCGGGAGTTTCGGCTTCCGCCGTTTTTTTGCGGGTGGGAGGCTCTTGCGCGCGGGGGATGGGGCTCGGGCTCTCCCTGCGTGCGGGGTGGCTTCCCGCTATTAAAATAAAATAGCAAAATCACTGGCAAAATCATAAAAAATACGGCCATTCCCTTGACATGGGTGGCCGCTTTTGTTATAATATTATAGAAACACGCATAACGCGCGTATTGGATCTGCGGAGAAATCCGCTTCACGGGAGAAACACAAATGAACCACGGCCGCGTTGCGGTGCTCGATATCCGTTCTTCGGAGATCTCCGTTCTCGTCGGAGCGCAGGGGGTCAACAACACCTTCGTGTTCAATGCAAGCCACACGGAGTCTTACTACGGATATGAGAACGGACAATTCTACGACAAGGGGCAACTCTCCGATGCGATCTTCCGCGCCATTTCGGCGGTGGAAAAGACGATCGGCGAGCGTCTCCGTATGCTTTATGTGGGCGTGCCGGGGGAATTTGTCCGCGTCATCCCCAAGGAACGGAGCGTGGGATTCCCCAGAAAGCGCAAGATCAGCGATCGGGAGAGGGACGCGCTCTTCGAGAGCGGCAGAGACGAGATCAAGGGGTATCGCTTTATCAGTGCGACCAGCATGATCTACATCACGTCCGACAACCGCCGCGTTGTAAACCCCGTCGGCCTGCATGCGACCTCGCTCAGCGGCCTCATCTCTTATTTTTATTGCAGTAACTATTTCGCGGAGACGATGGAAGAGATCTTCGAAAAGTCCCGCATCGAACTTCGCTATCTTCCCACGCAGCTTGCAATGGCGAACTATCTCATCCCCGCCGAGACGAGGGATGAATATGCGCTCTTTCTCGATTGCGGATACCTCTCCTCCACGATCTCCGTTGTCCTCGGCAGCGGCATCATGGCACAAGAGACGTTTTGGGTGGGGAAGGCGCACATCATCGGCCGCATCATGGAAAATCTGAACGTCTCCTTTGAGGTCGCCTCCGCGCTCGTCGTCAATGCCAATCTCTATGTCAAAGACGGCAGGGTGGCAGAATTCGAATTTGGGGACGAACACCTCGAGATCGATACGACCAAACTCGCCGAGGCGGTCAAAGAGGGGCTGGATATCATTTGCGAGGCCATTTCGGGGTTCCTCGAGGCCTGTTCCGGCCGCGAGCTCGACTTCAAACCGCTCTATTTCACGGGCGAGGGATTGGCAGACATCCGCGGGGCGCGCGAGCATGTGACAAATCGCGTCAGCCGCGTCGCCGAGCCGCTCGTCCCCAATCTTCCCTATTACAACAAATTGCCGATGAGTTCGCGCATCGCGCTCGTCGACATGGCATACCGGGAAAACCGCAGACGCGGATTCCGCAAGAGATTATAACGTTCGGAGGTAAATTATGAGTTACGAAGACAGATCCTTCGGAGATCGCGATCCGAGAGAGACACGCCCGATGCAGAATTATAACGACAATATCGTATCCAACGGCATCCCCAAGATCCGCGTGATCGGTGTGGGCGGTGCGGGGAACAATGCCGTCAACCGCATGATCGACGCCCGTATCACGAGCGCGGAATATATCGCCGTCAATACCGACGCGCAGGTGCTTTTGTGCAGCCAGGCTCCCGTCAAGATCCAGATCGGGGCCAAGCGTACGCGCGGTCTCGGAGCGGGGGCAGACCCCGAAGTCGGCCGCGAAGCCGCCGAAGAGAGCAAAGATCAGCTCGCACGGGCCATCGACGGGACAGATCTTCTGTTCATCACCGCGGGCATGGGAGGCGGCACGGGAACGGGAGCCGCGCCCGTCATCGCAAAAATCGCACAGGACAAGCATATCCTCACGGTCGCCGTCGTGACGGAGCCCTTCGCCTTTGAGGGCCGCCGCAAGATGGACAACGCCTTGAAGGGCATCAGCGAACTGCGCAAGTACGTCGATACCCTTGTCATCATACCCAATGAAAAGATCCGCGAAGTGGTGGACAGGAGCGCGACGGTAAACGAGGCCTTCTCCATTGCCGACGACGTGTTGCGGCAGGGCATCCGCGGGATCGCGGACCTCATCGTCACGCCCGGTCTCATCAACTGTGACTTTGCAGATGTGCGCACCGTCCTCGAAGACAAGGGCCTTGCACACATGGGCGTCGGGGTCGCGAAAGGGGAGAACCGCATTGTGGAGGCCGTCAAACTTGCCGTCAACAGCCCCTTGCTCGAGACGACCATTGAGGGCGCAAAGGGCATCATCGTCAATGTTGTCGGCGGGCAGGATCTCACGCTCGACGAAGTCGGCACGGCCATGGACCTCATCCACGGGGTCGTGGATTTCAATGCCATGATCATCCCGGGCGCTTGCATCGACCCCAATATCCAGGATGAAGTCGAAGTCACCGTGATCGCGACGGGATTCCCGGAGTCTGAAAAGTATTTCGAGAGGCCGGTTGCAGTCCAACCGCCCCAGCAGCCGCAGCAGCCGTTGCCCCCGCGCCAGCCCATCGATCCGAGTGAGGCGCAGGCTCTTCTCTATGGCCACGCAGGGCAGACGGGCCGTCCCCAGCCTCCGCGCCAGCAGCCCGATTACAGCCGTCCTGCCCAACAGCAGAACCCGTACACGCAGCCGCAACAGCCCGTTCAGCAGAACCCGTATGCGCAGCCGCAACAACCCGTTCAACAGAACCCGTATACGCAACCTCAGCAACAGCCCGTTCAGCAGAATCCGTACACGCAACCGCAGCAGCCCGTTCAGCAGAATCCGTATACGCAACCGCAGCAGCCTGTTCAGCAGAATCCGTATACGCAGCCGCAACAGCCTGCGGGAGACCGCACGATGCCGGAGGGCACGGATGGTGACTATGATCCCGACGGGAAGCACCTGCCTCCCTTCGTAAAGAGATTGTTCGGAAAGAAGTAATGCCAAAAAATCAAGCCGACACAAAAATGTGTCGGCTTGTCGTTTATAAGGGG
>CANQJJ010000001.1 GCA_947624215.1 uncultured Clostridia bacterium | reverse complement strand
CAATAGAATTTTTGTAGTGCTCCAATGTCCTCTGAATTTGCAATGAAGTTTCGCAGTACACATTTTTCCATATATTCACTTATCAATAAATCTTCCGCTCCCTTATCTTTTGCACCAATGGCTATGATATTTTGCTCTGCTTTTTCATAATATTGTTTTTCGTCAAGCCTTTCGCCCGAAAAAAATTCATTCAGGCTGATACCGAGCAGATCGCAAAGCGGTTTCATCAAACTTACTTCGGGCAAGCCGTTTCCCATTTGGAAACCGTCTTTTCGGAGATGAGAAGTTTTTCCGCTACCTCCCGCTGCGTTAAATTTTTCTCTTTCCTGACGGCTTTGATAAATTGCCCGATTTTGACTTGATCCATAAAGCGGACCTCCTTATGCCGCTATTGTAGCATAAAATAACTTGCAAATACCCCTACGCTCCGTAGAGTTAGGCTACTCTACGAAAGAGAGAGATTGAAATTACCGTTCGATATTTTTATAACTGATCGTGATTTGCCCTATCCCGAAATTAAGCGAACAAATCATGAGCGGGATCGCTCCTGTTGGACACCGCAATTATACCATAAAACAACGCGAAAAACAAGCCCATATAGAGTAATCGGCGGGCGCTTGGAGAAAAGAAAAGACGAGGAAAAAACCTCGCCTTTTCGGATAGTCTGAATTTATTTTGTGCTTACGATCACCGTGCAGGTGTATTCCCCATCGGCTTCCACGATCACGGCGGTGTTCACGGCTGCTTTGATACAGGTCAAACGATAGTAAACGACCTCATAGTAACCGTCATCGCCGCTTGTCTCCTCGGGCGGTGTAATTTGCAGGGCCTCCGCATCATATTTCAGCGTGATCGCATCGGGCGATATCATGGGAAAGATGCTTCCGCCGCTCGCGGTATATGTGACGGCAAGAAGATAATCTTCGCCTATCTCTAAAAGATAATCGTTTTCGGCCACCGTATCTTTGTCCCGAAGCGCATTGCCGTACTCCAACGCATGCATTTCCTCTGTGCCGATGCCCGCCATGACGCCCGTCACCTTTGCGTAAGTGGAGCCGCAGGCCATCAGCCCAAAGGATAGCAATATCAGAAAAACCGTGTAAACAATAAAAGGGGGTTTCCTCATACAAATATCCTCCTTACTGTGGACAGAGACAACGGGTGCGGATTTGATACCGACAAGCCCGCCAATATGATGATGTGCCTTTTCCCGATACGGCTCCTTCGGGCTTATGAAATGCCGAGCACGGTGTAGCCCGCATCCTCGACGGCCTTTTTCAAGGCGCTGTCCGCGACATCCTTTGTCAAGGTCACGACTGCCGTCCCGCTCACATGGCTGACTTCGGCCGAGCTGACGCCGTCGACGGCCTCCAAGGCCTTCTTGGTATGCGCTTCGCAGTGTGCGCACATCATTCCTTCGATCTGTAACGTTTTTTTCATGGTTTTTATCTCCTTTTTTTGTTTTTTTCTTCTTTTACGGTCGTGCCCCGCTTTGTGCGGGTCAAACAGGTTGAGCCGCAGTGCATTCATCACCACGCAAAAGCTCGACAAACTCATCGCAGCCGCCCCGAACATCGGATTCAACTGCCAGCTGAACAGCGGGATAAACACGCCCGCGGCGAGCGGGATCCCGAGCATGTTGTAGATGAAGGCCCAGAACAGATTTTCATGGATATTCGTGAGGGTCGCGCGGCTCAGACGAATGGCGGCAGGGACGTCCCTAAGAGAATTTTTCATCAGAACTGCGTCGGCGGCGTCGATGGCGACATCCGTGCCCGCACCGATCGCAATGCCGATGTCCGCGCTCGTGAGCGCAGGGGCGTCGTTGATGCCGTCCCCCACCATGATGACCTTCCCCCGCTCTTTCAGGCGGCCGATCACGCGCTCTTTTTCGTTGGGCAACACGCCTGCGATCACTTCATCGACCCCGACCGCGTCGGCGATGGCCCTTGCCGTGCGCTCGTTGTCGCCCGTGAGCATGATGACATGCAGGCCCATGTCGTGCAGTTCGCGAATGGCCTGCGGGCTGTCCTCCTTGATGACGTCTGCGACGGCGATGATCCCGCAAAATTCACCGTCCCGCGCAAAGAACAGCGGCGTTTTTCCCTCCTGCGAGAGCATGTCGGCCCTCTCTGCGAGCTTTTCGGGGACAGCAGCCCGTGAAGAGACAAATGCGAGATTGCCGCCCAAGAGTTGCTTCCCGTCAAGCATCGCTTCGAGACCGTTCCCTGGCAAGGCGCGGAATGACGAGACCTCGTCGGCGACAACATCCTCAAGTTCTCCCCTCTCCATGACGGCCCGCGCAAGCGGATGTTCGCTCCTTTTTTCGAGGGAAACGGCAAGGCGCAGGAGCTCTCTCTCCGTGAGCCCGTCTGCGGGCAAAATATCCGTGACCTGCGGCATCCCGCGGGTGATCGTGCCCGTCTTATCGAGTACGACATACTCTGCCTTTCCCGTGACCTCGAGGGATGCGGCCGTTTTGAACAGAATGCCGCAACGCGCTCCCTTTCCGTTTCCGACCATGACGGCGACGGGGGTCGCAAGTCCGAGCGCGCACGGACAGCTGATCACGAGGACGGAGATGGCCCGTGCGAGCGCATAGCCGACGGCAAATTGCCCCGCAAACAGCCAAACGAGGAAGGTGACAAGGGCAATGCCCATCACGGCGGGAACGAAGACGCCCGAGACTTTGTCGGCGATCTTCGCGATGGGCGCCTTGGTCGCAGCTGCCCCTTCCACCATCTTGATGATCTGTGAGAGCGTCGTATCCTCTCCCACGCGCGTTGCCTCGCAGCGGAGATAGCCCGATCGGTTGAGCGTCCCCGCCGAAACAGCGCTTCCTGCCTCCTTGTCCACGGGGATGCTCTCTCCCGTGAGCGCCGATTCATCCACCGCGCTCGCTCCCTCCGTCACCACGCCGTCTACGGGGATGTTCTCCCCCGGGCGGACGACATAGACATCCCCCTTTCTCACCTGCTCGACGGGAACAGTCAATTCCGCTCCGTCGCGGAGGACGACGGCCGTCTTGGGGGCAAGTTTCATGAGTCCCCTGATCGCATCCGTCGTGCGGCCCTTCGAACGCGCCTCCAACAGTTTCCCGAGCGTGATGAGCGTCAGGATCGTCGCGGCAGATTCGAAGTAGAGTTCATCCATATACGACATCACGGCCGCGTGGTCCCCTCTCGCCTGTGCGTCGGACATCAGAAAGAGCGCGACGACGCTGTAAAGGAAGGCCGCGGAAGCCCCGAGCGAGACGAGCGCGTCCATATTCGGGGCACGCCGCCAAAGGCTCTTGAACCCGCTCACGAAAAACCTCTGGTTGATGACCATGATGACGACGCAGAGCAGGAGCTCTGTCAGCCCCGCGGAGACATGGTTTTCCGCCAGAAAGGCGGGAAGAGGCCAGCCCCACATCATATGCCCCATGGAAATGTACATCAGAAGCAACAAAAAGACGAGGGACGTCAGAAGGCGCACGAGCAATTTGGGCGTTTCGCGGTCTTTGTAGGCTTCCTCCGCAGGCGTTTGCCCGCGCGAAGCTGCTGAATTTTTGGGATCTGCTCCGTATCCCGCACTTTGGACTGCCGCAACGATGTCGGCGGCGGAGGCCGTTCCCTCCACACTCATGGAATTGGTGAGAAGGCTGACCGTACAGGATGTGACGCCCGCGACTTTCGAAACAGCCTTTTCCACATGTGCACTGCACGCGGCACAGCTCATCCCCGAGATGAAAAATTCTTGCATGCTGACCTCAGTTTACTTCATCAATTTTTGAAGCGTCGCCACGAGCTCGTCGATCACTTCATCGTTGCCCTCCCGGACGTTCCGCACGACGCAGTGGCGGATATGCCCGGCTATCAGGTCGCGGTTGAAGGCATTGACGGCCGCATTGGCGGCAGCCGACTGCATCAGGATATCCGGACAGTAGGCGTCCCGCTCCAACATGGCGCGGATCCCACGGATCTGCCCCTCGATCCTGTTGAGACGGTGTATGAGCTTCCGCTTCTCTTCCTCGCTGCGCGCCGTCGTCCGCATACAGCAACTCTTCTCTTCTTGATTCTCCATGGCAATTCCTCTGTATACCCCTCACGGGTATTACATTTTTATTATATACCCTTGTGGGGTATTTGTCAACAGTTTTTTTATTTTTTCCATAAAAAATGCGGCCCGCTTGGGCCGCTGAGCGTCTTTGGATCCACGAGCTTAGCAACCCAAAATCGGGTTGCTTGTACATTCTTAAAGTTCATCGTCGGCGACGATCTTATATCTGCCGCTGATATGTGCAACGAGCTCGCCGTCGGGAGTGGGGCTGCGATAGCTGTTGTAGTCCTGCAAATTGACGATATCCGCCGTCATGCGGTGTTCATCGTTGAGATACCAGAGGAAGATGAGGTGCTCGCCCTTGTCGGGATCGAGCTCCCAATACACCTTTTGCAGGGTGGCTTTTCCCTCATAATAACGCTTCCCCGAGGTATCGGTGAGCTTGCCGATGTCCGATTTGAGGACGATATACTCGTTGACGGGCAATTTTTTGAGGATGACGAACATCTCGTAGCCCGCGAGGCGGATCAGAAGATATTCCCTGTAAGTGGAGATTGAGATCACCTTGCCGAAGGGACGTGCCCCGCGCACGGAATCGTGGTAGATCACTCTGTCGCCCTCCTCGATCTCCTCCTCCCAACATGCGTGTTCGGCCGCAATATTCTTCTTGTTAAAGGTCACCGAATTGCCGTATTCGTAAAAAACGATCGCCATACAGACACCTCCCCCATTGTGCTTTGCAGTTGTATTATAACCCGTCTTCGGCCGCTTGTCAATACTGTTATCAAAAATATTTTAGCACAACCTCTTCCACGCGGGAGTGACATCCGCACGGATTTACTTTACATTTGTGAAAAAATTTTCTATAATAAAGGCATGGCATACGAATTATATCTCAAAAAGGGCGAGGAAAAACGCATTTTAGCGGGGCATCCGTGGGTATATGCAAACGAAGTCGCCCGCATCGAAGGAAAGGATAAAAACGGCGCTCTTGTCACAGTGAAAAGTTTCGACGGCCGCTATCTCGGCAAGGGATACATCAACCATGCCTCCAAGATCCTCGTGCGCATCTTCATCCGCGGGAACGAGGAGGACGGGAAGGAACTCTATCTGAGGCGCATCCATATGGCCAACGCATACAGGCAAAAACTCGGCCTTGATAGCGCCTACCGCGTTGTTTTCGGGGAGGCGGACGACTTGCCCGCCCTCATCGTCGACAAATACGGCGAATATCTCTCTGTGCAATTTCTCTCGCTCGGCGTAGACATGCGCAAAAAACTCATCGTGGAAGCGCTCGCCGAGGAATTTTCGCCCGCGGGGATCTATGAACGCTCCGACGTCGCCGTCCGCAAAAAGGAGGGGCTCGCCGAGGAGACGGGCGTCCTTTACGGGCAGGTCCCGGATGAGGTCATCATCGAGGAGAATGGCCTGAAAATGGCTGTCGACATCAAAAACGGCCAAAAGACGGGATATTTTCTCGACCAGCGCGAGAACAGGGCGGCCATCCGCCGTTATGCCGCGGGCGATGTGCTCGATTGCTTCTGCAACAGCGGCGGTTTCTCCATGAATGCCGCGCTCACCGCACAGAGCGTCACCGCGCTCGACGCCTCCCCTCTCGCCCTCGAAAACGTCAAACGGAATGCCGAACTCAACGGATTTACCAACATCCGGACTGTCTGCGGCGACGCGTTCGAACTCCTGAGGGAATATCAGAGACAGGGAAGACGCTTCGATCTCGTCGTGCTCGACCCGCCCGCGTTTTGCAAATCGGCCGCGGAGATCCCGGACGCCTTAAAGGGCTATCTCGATATCAATCTTCTCGGGCTGAAACTCGTGAAGGACGGAGGGACGCTCGTCAGCTCCTCCTGCTCGCACTATGTTTCCCCCGCGATGTTCGAAAAAATGCTCGCGCAGGCCGCCTGCCGTGCCCACCGCAGGGTGAGCATCTCGGAAATGCGAGGACAGGCGCCCGACCACCCCGCCTTTCTCGGCGCGGACGAGACAATGTATCTGAAATTCTTTATTTTGCGCGTGGAAAGCTAACTTTTCCCTCTCTCTTCTGTATGCGGCCCGGCGGCCGCCAAGGAGCAATTCTCATGATCCTCAGCATCGGACAGCGCACGGATATCGTCACATACTACACCGCGTGGATGTTCAACAGATTCCGCGAGGGCATCGTCTATGCCCGCAATCCCCTCTTTCCCGTCCGCGTGGCGCGCTACCGTCTCACACCCGAGCTCGTGGACGCCGTCGTCTTCCGCTCCAAGGATTATTCCCCCGCGCTCGGAAAGCTCCAAACGGTGACGGACCGCTTCCGTACGCTGTTTCACTTTACGATAAACTGCTATGATAAAGCCATCGAGCCCGCGTCGCCGCAGGTGGAAGACGCCGTCAAGACGCTCTGTGAGCTCGAACGCATCGCCGGGGCACGCCGCATCATCTGGCGGTATGACCCCATCGTCTTTATGGGGAAATATTCCGTACAATTCCATATAGACGCCTTCGCGCAGTTGGCCGAGAAGATCGCACCGCACGTTGCGGGGTGCATCGTGGCATTCATGGAGCCCTCTTTGGGACTGCACGAGCGGATGCCCGAGCTATCCTTCAATAAATCCGAGCGGCGCGCCGTTCTGATGGGCATCGGCTCTATCGCGAAAAAAAGAGGCCTCCCCGTTCGCCTTTGCGGCCGCGGAGAGGACTATTCCCTGTTTGGGATAAAGCGGGGCGGTTGTATCAATCTTTCGGATATCGCCAATGCGAACGGATGCCATTTCCGCGATGTCAAGGCCGAAAACCCCAAGAAGAGCTGTGCGTGCGTGGCCACGAGGGAGATCGGAGCATTCGATACCTGCCCGCGGGGTTGCCTCTATTGCAACAATGTGCGGCATCCCTTCGAGGTCGCGGCAAATAGAGCGCGGCACGACCCCGCCTCCCCCCTTCTCATCGGCTGGCTCTCCGAAGAGGATATCGTCGCGGACGGCACGCAGGACAGCTTTCTCCTCGGCGGCGACGGGCAGATGTCCATCTTCGATCTGTGAGTCAGAGGCGGATACGGGCGACAAAAAAGCCCTCATAGAGTTTATCCGGGCACACGGTGAGCGTTCCCTCCCGCGAGGGAAGCAACGGAATGCCCTCGGGCGGAACTATCTGCTCGATGTGCGCCTCGCGCGGCAGTGTTCTCTCCAAGAGCAGTTCGTTCTCCTCTTTTAAGACAGAGCAGGTAGAATAGACGAGCGTTCCGCCCTTTTTCAGAAGTTTCAGAGCCTTTTTGAGCAGTTTTTCCTGCATATGGACGCATTTTGCGAGGAAGACCTCCGTAAAACGGATATCCGTGGAGGTCACCGTTCCGCTGCCCGTACAGGGCGCATCGAGCAGGATCTTATCGAATTTCAAAAAGTCGTCGAGCATGGCAGCATCCCGGCACATGGCATAGACGCGGGTAGCGCCCTGCCGCCCGAGGTTGAATTTCAGGCGCTCGAAGCGGTATTTATCGCGCTCGCAGGCCGTGATCTGCGCCTTTCCGCCCGAAAGACAGTAGAGCTCAGTGGTCTTCCCGCCGGGAGCCGCCGTCATATCGAGGATGCTCTCTCCGGGAGAGGGAGAAAGCACCAACGGTGGAAGCATGGAAGAAAGACTTTGCAAATAGAAATGCCCCTCTTGGTAGAGAGGGGTATTTTCGATGATCTCCTGCGGGCAATGCACGATCAGCGCGTCGGAAAACCACGGAACGCGTTCATATGCGATCCCTTCCCGCGCAAATGCAAAAAGCACCTCGTCAACGGATGTTTTCAAGGTGTTGATGCGAAGCGTTACGGGACGTTCGACAAATCCCGCTTGGATACGATCGGCCAAACCGCCGTATGTACGGCGAATGTGCTCGAGCAGCTCTTCCATCAGCCGATGAGCGAGAGCCACTCCTTGATATCGTCTTCGTCTGTCTTCTGGATGCGGTCCTCGAAGAGCACGCTGAGAATGGGCGCAATGTCGGCGCCTTTCAAGGTCTTGCGGAAATCGCTGGGGGTATGGCCGAGCGTGCCGCCGTTGGTCGCAAAGGGATAGACTTTTCTGCCCGCCCACTTTTTCCCCTTCATGAAGGACTTCATGGCAGGCGCAAACGTAGACCACCACACAGGCGTGCCCAAGACGATCGCGTCGTATTTATCAAGGTCAACGCGATAAGGCTGAAGCTGGGGAATGTACCCCGTCTTGACCTCCTGCTGCCCGAGGCCGAGCAGGACATCCTGATCGTCGGGGTAGGTTTTGACTGTTCGGATCTCAAGCACATCGGCTTTGAGCTGCCTCGCCATACGGCGCGCCAATGCACGGGTGTTTCCGCCCAAGGAATAATAGACGACAAGTGTTTTCATGGCAATTTCCTCCGCTGTTACCATTATAACACATTTTTTCGAAAATGTAAATATCCAAATTGAATTTTTTTATATTTTTTTTCAGACAAGAGAAAACCCGCGGGGAGCATGTCGCGGGTCAGGGCTGAGTAATGAGGTCATGTCAATAAAATGTTGCAACTTCTTCCTCGGGCGGTTGTGCATATTCGATCGCTGATGCTTTGAGAATGGGACCTTCCTGTGAATAAATATCGTGGTACCCGAAGTCGATGCGCGCAGTGACCGTCACCCAATCGCGGAGCCTCAGCGGGAGCACGCTCGCGTGCAGACAGACCAATCCGCTGTATGCGATGTCGGCCGCACAACAGGTCATGATGTGCCGTCCGACGACGATAGTCCCCTGCGGCATGCGTTTATCCACGGCGACCATTCCCTTGAACCGCACGGTCTTGCCGATGTATTTGTCTGTTTCCTCGACAAGGTCGCGGTAGAAAAAGGCGTAGTCGCGGTCTTCGATCTCGATGACCTTTGCGTTCACGTCGTACGGGAGCGGGTCCACGATCTCATCGTAGACGGCCTGTCCGTCGGTGTATTCATACACGATCTGCGGCCTTCTCGAAGCTGAACGCACGACTTTGTGGTATTCCTCCTGCGAATACGACGGCGCAAACCGGTTGAAGACGACCATATCCGCATACTGCAACTTGTCGTAGACGAGCTGGCGCATGTTCTGGTTGTAGCTCATGAACGTGGCGGAATCGAAGAAGGTCATCACCTGCGCGATCATCCACCCGTCGGGCATCGCCTCGAAAAATTTGTCGAGCGTCAGCATGCCGTTGTATTCCACGACGACGCGCTGCGGACGGTATTTCTTCTGCAACATGGTGAGCGTCGCAAGGTTCAGCTCTTCCTGCGGAATTACTTCGAGCTGATAATTTTTTACGACAAAGCGGGAGGGATCATACTCCTCCTCCCCCTCTTCCGTCACCAAGAGCAAGGTGCGCTCGCGGGCATCGTCGAAGCGCGGGTCCTCAAAGGTCTCCTGTATGAATTTTGTCTTCCCGGCGTCGAGAAACCCGAGGAAGAGAAATACGGGGATCTCTTTCATGGGATCACTCCGCAAAGAGCGCTCCGAGCGCTTCTTCTTTCAGATCGCAGCCGATGACGCAGAGCCGCCCCGTGACGGTGGCACTGCCCGTGCGCACATCTGCCTCACCGGGAACATAGTCGAAGTGGAGCCAATGCTCGCCGCCGTTCACGATCCCCTTCGCGCGGAGGATCTGGCCGTACTCCCCCGTGGAGAGCGCGGCGAGGATGCGCTCCAGCCCCTCTTTCGAGTAAATCTTCGCCGTCTCCACGCCCCAGCTCGTAAAGACTTCGTCGGCATGATGATGGTGATGATGGCACTCGCACTCGGGATCGTCGCACTCTTCCCCGTCGTGATGGTGATGGTGGTGATGATGTTCATGCTCCTCGTCTTCATCGTCGTCATCGTGATGATGATGCTCGTGCTCCTCGTCTTCATCGTCGTCATCGTGGTGGTGATGGTGCTCATGCTCTTCGTCTTCATCATCGTCATCGTGGTGGTGATGGTGATGCTCATGCTCTTCGGCGGCCTCGCGGGCAAGTTTTTCGAGCTCGGCGACAAGGCTGTCCGTCTTCTGCATGGCGGCCAAAATGTCTTTCCCGTCGAGCGCGTCCCAATCCGTGGTGACGATGGTCACAGCGGTGTGTTCGCGGAGCAGCCCGACCGCTTCCTCCACTTTCTTGGGGTCTGCAGTGTGCGAGAGCACGATGCAGCTTGCATTCTCCACCTGGTCGAGGAAGAATTCCCCGAAATTTTTGAAGTACATCTTGCATTTCTTTGCGTCGACGACGGTACAAAAGGCATTCAGTTTGCCATCGGGAACGTTTGCGCGCTGCACGGCCTTGATGACATCGGAGAGCTTGCCGACGCCTGAGGGCTCGATGACGATGCGCTCGGGGGAGAATTTTTCCGCGACCTCCTTCAAGGCCTTGGAGAAATCGCCGACGAGGGAGCAGCAGATGCAACCGGAATTCATTTCCTTGATCTCGATCCCCGCATCCTGCAAAAATCCGCCGTCTACGCCGATCTCACCAAATTCGTTTTCGATCAGCACGACTTTCTCGCCCGCATAGGCTTCTTTGATGAGTTTCTTGATGAGCGTCGTCTTTCCTGCGCCCAAAAAGCCCGAAAAAATATCGATTTTGACCATATCATTTGCCTCTTCGCTTTTTTGATCTTACTATATATACCCCGTCCGGCGCGGCCCTAATCACGCAAACTGTGAAATTGTGCTGCTCCGGCGGGGCTTTTTCTTATATTTTACAGCTCCTCCGCGGGGGAGGAGCTGTAAAGGAAAAGTTTCGGTCAGATGGCCCAATTGCCCTTTTCGAAGATCTTGATGCGGTCTCCGAGACGCGTGACCCCCACGATTTCGAGGTCGGGGCTGCCGATCATGAAATCGACATGGATCATGCTGTCGTTGATCCCCTTTGCGCGGAGTTCGGGAAGCGAGAGCGATTCATAACCGCGTACACACTCGTTGAACCCTCTGCCGAGTGCCAAGTGGCAGCTTGCATTTTCGTCGAAGAGCGTGTTGTAGTAGAGAATGCCCTGGTTGTTGATGGGAGAATCGTAGGCAATGAGCGCGCACTCGCCGAGCATGCTCGCCCCTTCGTCCATCGCGATCATCTTTTCAAGCAGATGCTGGTTCTTTTCTGCTTTGACTTCGACGACCTTGCCGCCCTCAAAGCGGATGGAGAAGTTCTCGATGAGCTCCCCCTGATAGGAGAGCGGTTTGGTGGAGTAGACGATGCCCTCCGCTTCACCCGCCTTGGGAGAGATGAAGATCTCCTCCGAGGGGATGTTGGGATTGAAGATATCGCCCGCGATGGTCTGCTCGCTTCCGCCGCAAAAGACGCTGTCGGGGATGAGCCCCACCTTGAAGTCCGTGCCGTTGGAGGACCTGTATTCGAGGGAGACAAGTTTCAGACGGTTGAGATAGTCGCAGCGGGCGGAGAGCTCGTCGTTGTGCCGCAACCAATCGCGCACGGGATCCGCACCGTCTGCACGGGACGCCGCCAAAATGCAGTCCCAAAGTTTGTTGACGGCCGTGTTGCCGAGTTTGAGATCGGGGAATACCTTCTTCGCCCATGCGTCCCCGGGAACGGCCGCGATGCACCATTGATACTTGTTTTCCATCTCGTCGCGGTAGGGCTTGGTGACCTTGGTGCGCGAAGACCGCACGGCGGTGAATTTTTCCTGGTCCATACCCGCGAGCCCGTCGGGATCGGCGGATTCGAGGTAGAGCATGGCAGGAAGTTCCTTCTTGCGAAGTTCGAGCTTCTCGATCTCCCACTTTTCGAACTTCTCGAGCGTCTCCTGTTTTTGGTATTTGTAATGGATGGGCGTGAGGTTCTGATGGCTCCACTCGACGGTGACCTTCCCCGCCCCTGCGCGGTAGAGTTCGTCTACGACCATCTCCACGAATTCGGGCTGGTTGAGTTCTGTCTGCACGATGACCCACTGTCCGCGCTTGACGTTGATGCCCACTTTGGCGAGCAATCTTGCATATTTTTTGAGTTGCGTCTTATTCATATTGTTCTCCTTGTTTGTTTTCGGCAATTTTTATTGAAGATAGAGGGTGACATCTCCGCGCGCCAACGTCTTCTGCATGTCGATGACGCGTTGGTTGGAGGAGCCGCGGAATCTGAGACGGATATCTTTGAGCTCCTCGATGAAGGGCCCGTCGACGAGCACGTCGAGCATGGAGATGAACTTGCGCGTCACTTCGCAGTTCGCCTGCGGTTCCCTCACCGCGCCGTCTTCAAAGGTGTATCCCGTATAGCACCAGATGTCCTTTGCGGGGAACGTCTTGCGGAATTTTTCCACGAGGGGCAGGAGACCGCGCTGGTTCTCGGGCTCGAAGGGATCCCCTCCGAGGAGGGAGAGACCGCGGATGTATCCGGGGGAAAGCGCCTCGAAGATCTCGCGCTCCAAGGCGTCGTCGAGAGGTCTTCCGTATGAAAAATCCCACGCGACGCTGTTAAAACAGTTTTTACAATGTCTTCTACAACCCGAAACGAAGAGGGAAACACGGACTCCCTCTCCGTTGGCGATGTCTGTCTTTTTGATCTCGGCGATGTTCATATGTGCGGCGCGTTGTTCCCGCGCAGTCCTCAAAGGTGCAATACGCGGTCTTTGATCTCCTGCGTGCGCCCCTGGTTCCAATACTGCGTTCCGATATAGCCGCATGTACGGCGGGCGACATTCATCTTGCCCTGGTCCCTGTTGTGGCAATGCGGGCACTCCCAAAGCAGTTTTCCGTCTTCCTCTACGATGGCGATCTCGCCGTCGTAGCCGCACACCTGGCAATAATCGCTCTTGGTGTTCAGTTCCGCGTACATGATGTTATCGTAAATATACTGCATGACGGCGAGCACGGCGGGAATGTTCCCCTGCATGTTGGGCACTTCCACATAGGAAATGGCCCCGCCGGGAGAGAGCTGCTGGAACTCGCTCTCGAATTTGAGCTTGGTGAATGCGTCGATGTGCTCGGTGACATGCACATGGTAGCTGTTGGTGATGTAGCTCTTGTCCGTGACCCCTTCGATGATGCCGAAACGCTTTTGCAGGCACTTGGCAAACTTGTAAGTCGTGCTTTCGAGCGGCGTGCCGTACAGGGAGAAGTCGATGTTGTGCATCGCCTTCCACTTCTTGCACATGTCGTTCATGTGTTGCATCACGGAGAGCGCAAAGGGCTTGGCTTCCGCGTCGGTGTGCGATTTGCCCGTCATATACTTGGTGCACTCGTAGAGCCCCGCATAGCCGAGCGAAATAGTGGAATATCCGCCGTAGAGCAACTTGTCGATGGTCTCCCCTTTCTTCAAGCGGGCGAGCGCGCCGTATTGCCAAAGGATGGGCGCCGCGTCGGAGAGCGTCCCCTTCAACCTCTTGTGCCGCTCCATGAGCGCGCGGTGGCACAGCTCGAGGCGCTCGTCGAAGATCTTCCAGAACTCGTCCATATCCCCGTGCGAGGAGAGTGCGACGTCCACAAGATTGATGGTGACGACCCCTTGGTTGAAGCGGCCGTAATACTTGGGTTTGCCGTTTTCGTCAAGATAGGGCGTGAGGAAGCTGCGGCATCCCATGCAGGTGTAGCAATGGCCCTCGCCGTTCTTATCTACCTTGAACTCGAGCATCTTCTTTTCGGAGATGTAGTCGGGCACCATGCGCTTGGCCGTGCAGCGCGCGGAGAGATTGGTGAGATACCAATACTTGCTTCCCTCGCGGATGTTGTCCTCCTCGAGCACATAGATGAGTTTGGGGAACGCAGGCGTCACCCATACCCCCGCCTCATTCTTGACCCCTTGGATGCGCTGGTTGAGCGTTTCCTCGATGATCATGGCGAGATCGTCGCGTTCGCGCTCGTTGCGCGCTTCGCCGAGATACATGAACACGGTGACAAAGGGAGCCTGTCCGTTGGTGGTAAGAAGCGTTACGACCTGATACTGGATGGTCTGGATCCCCTTTCTGATCTCATCGCGCAACCTCTTCTCTGCGATGCGCGCGATGTGTTCGTCGTCTTTGATGCCCACTTCGGCGAGCTCCTCCGCCACTTCGCTGCGGATCTTCTGGCGGCTGATATCCACGAAGGGCGCAAGATGCGTGAGCGAAATGCTCTGCCCGCCGTATTGGTTGGAGGCCACCTGCGCGATGATCTGCGTGGCGATATTGCACGCCGTGGAGAAGGAATGCGGCTTCTCGATGAACGTCCCCGAGATGACCGTGCCGTTCTGCAACATGTCTTCGAGGTTGACGAGGTCGCAGTTGTGCATGTGCTGGGCAAAGTAATCGGCGTCGTGGAAGTGGATGATCCCCTCGTCGTGCGCTTCGACGATGTCCCGCGGCAGAAGGATACGGCGCGTGAGATCCTTGGAGACCTCCCCTGCCATATAGTCGCGCTGTACGGAGTTGACGGTGGGATTTTTATTGGAATTTTCCTGCTTGACTTCCTCGTTGTTGCACTCGATGAGCGTGAGGATGCGCGCATCCGTTGTATTGGATTGCCGCACGAGCGTACGCGTATAGCGGTATGTGATATACTTCCGCGCAACGGCAAAGGCCTTTTGGTCCATGAGCTGGTTTTCGACGAAGTCTTGTATCTCCTCTACGCTGACGGCGCGGGTGAGATCTTTTGCGAGCGCAGTGACATTCTTTGCGACCTCTTGGATCTGTGCTTCGCTCAGGCGGTTGCCCTCGCTGACTTCATTGTTTGCCTTCCTGATGGCGTTTATGATCTTCGTGATGTCGAAGGAAACTTCGGCACCGTTTCGTTTGATGATCTTCATGACAATCTCCGTTGGCTTGTGGTAAAATTCTCCCGGCTCGCACCCGGACGTGCCGCGGCCGAGAAAGAGCGCCCCTCAAAAAAGGGAACGCTCTTATTATACAACAATAGATCGGCGATGTCAAGAGTTCGGTACCATATTTTGGAAAAAAATTTTTTGGTACCACTATATATTGTGGTTTATCTAAAATTATCGCATTTTGGGCGTGAAACAAAGAGCGCTCTTGGTTACACGGCTTTTCAGACCAATCTCGTGCCGTTGATGTCCAAAGAGAAGCGGCAATTCAGGAATTCCGCTGCCTTGCGGCACAGGCGCATGCGGTTGAAATAGATCTCGAAATAGTCCATGACGGGACAGAGCGCGGTGTCGATCTCGATGTGGAGCGTGATGACCGTCCCCTCCCGTTCGACGCTCAGATAGGAGCGCTCGGCGGCGAGGTTGACCCTGTCGTGGATGTTGGCTTGAAGGGCATTCGTGACGTTCTTTTTGACGCGGCTCTTGTGCACGTCGGCCTTGTCGGCGATGATGAGCGCGGAGGAGATATCCGAGACGGGCGTGCCGAATTCCTCGTCGTGGTTACCGATGGCCATCATGACCTCGGCGGCATGCGCGGTATCCATCCCCATGCGTTTGAGGATGTGATAGGCGAGGATGGCGCCGCTCTGCGCATGGTCGGCGCGGTTGACGGCGTTGCCGATGTCGTGAAGATAGCCTGCGATCTCGGCGAGAAGGACGCGCTCCTCGGGATAACCGAGCCCGCGCAAAATATCCCCTGCCCATTTGCTGACGATCCCGCAGTGACGGCGGGAATGTTCGGTAAAGCCGAGCGCCTCGATCTGGTTTTCCGCCATCGTCATGATAGCCTGCACTTCTTCGTCTGTTTTAACTTTTGAAAGCTCGGGAATCATCTCAGAACTCCGTCACCGTCAGGTTGGAATAAATCTCTTCGTATTTGGCCTTCGTGAAGGAGATCGTGCCGAACGTCGTCACGGTAGCCGTGCCTGCGGCGACCCCGGCGCGGAGGATCTCGGGCAGATCCGCGCCCTGCTGCATCTTGACGGCTACGGCCGCGACCATGCCGTCTCCCGCACCGACGGTGGAATTGATCGCCACATTGATGCTCTTGCAGTAGTAATTTTTACTGCCGTTGGTGATGATGGCGCCGTCTCTGCCGAGGGACAGCAGGACACACTTGGCGCCGCGGTCCAAAAGTTCGCGGCAACCTGCGAGCATGTCGTCCCGGGACTTGAATTCCCGCCCGAGCGTCTCTTCGAGCTCTTCGAGATTGGGCTTGACGAGGTCGATCCCCGCCTCGAGCGCCGAGAAGAGCTTTGCACCCTCCGTATCCGCGATGCGCAGAGACTTTTGGTCTACGGCGCGGAAGATCTCGCGGTAGTAGCTTGCATCGACGCCGCGGGGAAGGCCGCCCGAGATGACCGTGACATCCGAACGGGACGAGAAGCCGCGGATCATCTGCATGAGCTCGACGAGTTTATCGGGGCCGACCTGCCCGCCCACGTCGTTGATCTCGGTGAGCATGGAGCGCTTGTCGATGCACTTGTAGTTTTCGCGCACACGGCCGCTGTTCCACACGAAGGAGAACGGGACGCCCTCCCTGTCGAGCGCGCTCTCGAACATCGCGCCGTTTTCATTGTACATGAAGCCCGTTGCCTGCGCCTCCGCGCCCAGTCTCGCGACCCCGATGGCGACATTGATCGCTTTCCCCGTGAAGGAGAGCGTCTTGTTCCTGACAACATTTACTTTGCCGACATTGAGCGAATCGAGCTCGATGGTGACATCGACGCTCGGGCTCATGCAGACCGTTAAAATCATACTTTCCCCCCTTCCGCACATCTCTGCGCGGACGCGGGAGGCATCTTTGCCCCCCGAATGTCCGATACGGCCGGCCCGTAATTCTTAACCATTATAATATATAGGCCGTCCGCATCACATAGAGATCATCTGCAACGTCTCATAGAGTTCGTAGTTGAACTTCTTCTTCATGGAGACGGCCTCGATGATATCCATATCTATGATCTCGTTCTTGTGGATCCCGACAACGCGGTTGCCGATCCCGTCGCGCAAGAGCCGCACGGCCTTGTTCCCGAACTGGGCAGCGAGCATTCTGTCTGCCATGGAGGGAGAGCCGCCGCGCTGGATGTGCCCGATGTTGGTGGCGCGCACGGAGTAGGTCGTGACTTCCTGCAACTGTTTGGCAAACGCTTCCGCGCTCGTTGCGCCCTCGGCGACGACGATGATATTAGAATGTTTGCCGTTCGCGCGGGAACGGTTGATGCGCATCACGATGTCGTCCATATCGTAGGAGATCTCGGGAACGACGATGATCTCTGCCCCCGAGGCAATGCCCGCGTAAAGGGCGATGTCGCCGCAGTGGCGGCCCATGACTTCCACGACGGAAATGCGCTCGTGGGAATTCATCGTGTCGCGTAGTTTGTTGATGACGTCGAGGCAGGTGTTGACGGCTGTGTCGAACCCGAGCGTATAGTCGGTATATTCGAGGTCGTTGTCAATGGTGCCGGGGATGCCGATCGTCGGGATCCCGAAGTCCTCCGTGAGACACTTTGCCCCGCGGAAGGAACCGTCGCCGCCAATGACGACAAGGCCCTCGATCCCGCGGCGCTCGAGCGTTTCGACGGCTTTTTTCTGGCCGTCTTTCGTGAGCATTTCGAGACAACGCGCCGTGCGCAATTTCGTGCCGCCGCGCTGGACGATATCCGAGACGCTCCGCATCTCCATCGGCATCATCGTATCTTCGATAAGACCCGCATAGCCGCGTTCGATGCCGTAGACTTCCATGCCGTAGTAGATCGCCGTTCTGACGACCGCACGGATGGCGGCATTCATGCCGGGAGCGTCGCCGCCGCTCGTGAGCAAGCCGATTCTTTTCATACTTACCTCCGTAGAACCCCTTTGTCGTATCTATTATAGCAGAAAATATTCCGCTTGAAAAGAGGGTTTTGTGATTTTTTTTCTTTTTTTCTTAAACGAGTTTGATGCATTCCGCCGGCAGGAACAGACGGAGCTCGGAAGTCAGCGCCCTGTTGAGGTTGACGCCGAACTCATACCGCCTCCCGCCGTGCAGGATCTTCGCCTTGACGGAGCCCGCATAGCCGGTCACCGTGTCGATCAGTTCCTCGAAGTCCTCCTCGCTCATCGAGCGGGCGTCCAGCCAAAGCACCTGCTCGTGTTCCACGGCCGCCGCGGGCTCCTGCTTCTCCGCAGACGCCGTGAAGAGGTCCATCGTATCCACGATGAGCACGGGCGCTTTTTCAGGGTCGATATCCACCTTTGCCGAGACGCTTACGGCGACATCAGGCCGCAAAAAGCTCTTTGCTTTCTCATAAACCTTGGGAAAGACGACGCATTCCACACTGCCGTAGAGGTCTTCCAGCGTGACGAATGCCATGATGGCGCCGGATTTTGTATTGTTCTTTTTGATGTTGGAGACGATGCCCCCCATCGCGACCTTGTCTCCGCTCTTGATGCGCTGGTAAGTGCGCTCTCCCGTCTCCTCGTCCACCTCGAAGTCTGCGAGCATGCCGCAGTGGAAGTTGCAGTCGGAAAAATACTTTGCATACATCGCGAAGGGATGCCCGCTGACGTAGACGCCGAGCACGGATTTTTCCTTGCCGAGCAGGTCCATCGTCTCCCATTCGGGGATGTCGGGATAGTCGGCCTCGGGAGGCTCCTCGACGATGATGTCGCCGAAGAGGGAGAGCTGTGCCCCGCTCTTCTGCTTGTCCATGCCCGCGATACGGCGCATGAGGTCCTCATAGACGGCGGCATATTGCGAGCGCTTGTGCCCCATGCCGTCGAAGGCGCCGCCGAAGATCAGCGCTTCGACCATGCGCTTGTTGACGAATTTCGTGCAACGCATCAGAAAATCGGAGAAATCCTTGAAGAGCCCGTTTTTCTGCCGCTCCTCGATGACCGCCTCCATCGCGGGGATGCCGACGCCGCGCAGGGCACAAAGTCCGAAGCGGAGGCCGTCGCCCTGCACCGAGAAATATGCCTTGGAGAGATTGACGTCGGGAGGATAGACCGCGATGTTCTTCTCCTTCATGTAGACGACATACTTGGAGATCTCGTCGATCTTGTCGATGCGGTTGTTCAGGACCCCGGCGAGGAATTCCTTGGGATAATATTTTTTGAGGAATGCCGTCTGGTAGGTGACGACGGCGTAGGCGGCCGCGTGCGACTTGTTGAAGGCATAACTCGCAAAGCTCTCCATCTGCGAAAAGAGTTCGGAGGCGACTTCGGGCGCGATGCCGTGCGCCTTACAGCCCGTGATGTTGCCGTAGACAGGCGTGCCGTCCTTCTCCTTCCCCACCACTTTGTCGGTGTCGCCGTAGATAAACTTGTCCTTCTGCGCCATCAGCTCGTTGAGATGCTTTTTCGCCATGGCGCGGCGGACGAGGTCTGCCTGCCCGAGAGAATAGCCTGCAAGATTCTGGAAGATCTGCATGACCTGCTCCTGGTAGATGATGACGCCGTACGTCTTTTCGAGGATGGGTCTCAAAAGAGGCGTGAGATATTGGATGTGCGCGGGGTCTGCCCTGTTTTTCAGATAGGTCGGGATGAAGTCCATGGGGCCCGGGCGGTAGAGCGAGATGCCTGCGATGAGGTCTTCGAGGCAGGTGGGCTGCAACTGCTTCATGAAGCGCTTCATCCCGCCTTGCTCAAGCTGGAAGACGGCGTCGGTGTCCCCTTCCGCCACGAGCGCATAGGCGCCCTGGTCGTCGCATTCCTGCCCGAATTCGATGTGTTTGCCGTAGTCTTCGTAGATATAGTCGAGCGTCTTTTTGATGTCGGTGAGCGTCGTGAGCGCGAGGAAGTCCATTTTCAGCATGCCGATGGACTCCACCTCTTTCATGTCGAACTGCGTCGTCACGTCTTCGCCGTTGCGCGACAGCGGGACATTGTCTGCGATCTTCTTGCGGCAGATGACGACGCCCGCGGCATGCATGGAGGTATTCCGCGGCATCCCCTCGAGTTTGAGCCCCATGTTGATGACGCGCTCGAGCGTGGGGTCTGTCTCATAGATCTCAATGAACTCGGAGTTGCGCTTTGCCTCCTGCTCCTGCAACTTTTTCTGTGCGCTGTCGAAGTCGTCTTCAAGATTTTTCAGCTTGAATTTCTCGTCGTCCAAGCTGTCTGCAGAGGCATTTTCGACGATCCTGCGCTGCTCTTCCACCTTTTGGCGCAGCTCCTCCTCTTTCTCCATGCACTTTGGGATGTTGAGGCCGAGGAGCTCGCGGATGGTGGATTTTCCGTCCATGAGTTTGGTGACGCGGTCTGTCTCGGAGAACGGGACGCGCATGACGCGGCCGACGTCCTTGATGACGGCGCGGGACGCGAGCGTTCCGAACGTGACGATCTGCGCGACGTTTTCGGGATGATAGCGTCTGCGGACGTATTCGATGGTCTCCCCTCTCCGTGCCGTACAGAAGTCGACGTCGAAATCGGGCATGCTGACGCGGTCGGGATTGAGGAAGCGTTCGAAGAGAAGGTCGTAGCGGAGCGGGTCGACATTGGTGATGCCGATGGCATATGCCACGATACTTCCGACGCCCGAGCCGCGCCCGGGGCCGACGGGGATGTCGTTGAGGCGGGACCAATTGATGTAGTCCCAGACGATGAGGTAGTAATCGGCAAACCCCATCTTGATGATGATGTCGAGCTCGTATTCCGTGCGGGCCCTGATCTCATCGGTGATGACGGGATAGCGCCCGGGGAGGCGTTCCCATGTGAGACGTCTCAAAAATTCGGGAGAAGGCGTGCCGTCGTCTGCCGTATAGAGCGGGATGAGCGATTTATCGTAGACGGGATCGCCGTTCTCTTTGAGATCAAAGGGCGTATCGGTATCCGAAACCTTGTTTGCGATGACGCGCGTGTTGGCGATGGCCTCGGGATAGTCTTTGAAGATCTCCGCCATCTCATCGCCCGACTTCATATAGAATTCATGCGTCTGCATCTTCATGCGCGCGGGGTCGTCGATGGTGCGCTTGGTCTGGATACACATGAGGACGTCCTGCATCTCCCAATCCTCGCGGTTGAGATAGTGGACGTCGTTGGTCGCCACGAGCGGAATGCCCGTCTCACGGGAGATCTGCACGATATAGGGCAGGATCTGCTTTTGCTCAGGGATGCCGTGGTCCTGTATCTCGAGGTAGAAATCCTCGCCGAAGTCCTCCCTGAGTCCGAGGGCGAACGCCTTGGCCTTCTCGTATTCCCCTGCCATCAACAGGCGCGGGATGCGCCCCGCGAGGCATGCGGAGAGGCAGATGACCCCCTCCGTGTGCTCTTTGAGCACCTTATAGTCGATGCGGGGGCGGTAGTAGTAGCCGTCTACGAAGGCAAGCGAATCGAGTTGGACCAAATTGATATAGCCCGCCTTGTTCTTGGCGAGCAAAATAAGGTGGTCGGCCTTTTGGTCGATGTGTTCGCGGTAGTCGTCGACGACGTAGAACTCACAGCCGATGATGGACTTGATCTTGTTTTTTTTGCACCTCTCCGCAAATTTCAGAGAGGCATACATATTCCCGTGGTCGGTGATGGCGACGGTGTCGATGCCGTTTTCCTTGCAATGGCGGACGAGATCGTCCACCTTCACGGCGCCGTCGAGAAGGCTGTATTCTGTATGTAAATGTAAATGTACGAAATCTGTCATATCCGTATTTTTCCCGCTCTGCCTCAATTGCGTTCGAATTTTTCCGCATAGAGCTTCATCAGCCTGCGCATGCGGTGGTTGAGGCAACTCTTGGTGACGCCCAGCTCCTCCGCGAGCTCCGTCAGGGACAATTCGGGATGTCCGAGCCGTCCCTCCGCCGTCTGCACGAGCGCTGCCGGGAGTGCTGCGAGCACGCCGCTCTCTCTGAGCTTCCCGAGGGCAAGCACCTGCGCGACGCTCGCCGTGGCCGACCTGTCTGCGTTCCCCGCCATGCAGTTTTCGATGCGGTTTTCAAGATTGGTCTCCTCGCGGGCCGCCACGAGCCGTTCCAGCCGTCCGAGGGCCGCTGGCGCCTCCAACACCGAGAGCACATCGCAGATGGTCTCGCGGCTCTTGCAGTAGACGAGATATTTATCGCCCCGCGCGGCAACGCTTCCGAGCAGTTGCAATTCGTCGAGCAGATCGGAAAAACTTTCGGCCTCCGATTGCTCGCCGAACACGAATTCGAGATGATAGCCCGTCTTGCCGCCCGCGGAGGGAAGCGTACAGCTCCCGCTCCCGAGAAAAGCTCCCTTCAGATAGGCGGCATAGCAACAGGGCGAGGAGAGCGCGCCCGCAAAGTGCGCGGAGATCTCTTCTGCGATCTCGCCCGCCCCCGGAAGAGCATAGGAAAAGGTCAGCTTGTGCCGCCCCTGCTTGGGATCGCGCCGCACGGCGTCCACCGAAAACCGCACCCCGAACAGGGACTCGGCGAGTGCAAGGATGTATTCCGCGACCTCCTCGTGCTCGCTGGTGAAGGAGATCTCATCGCGGATGCCCACGCGGCCGAGAGTGAGATAACCGCTCGTCTCGATGAATGCGGCGAGCAGCGACGTCTTGCAACAGCGCTTGGCGGGAACGCTCTTCATGAGTTCCCTTCTGATCTCGCTCGTAAAATTCAACTCTGCCCTCTCAAAGATGTTTCTTGAACTCCGCAAAGCGGAATGTGGGGAGCCGCCCGTCGATGTTGTCGATGCGGTCGAGCGGAACGCCCACGCGCACGATCTGCTCCTCGGCAAGCGCAGTGTCGCCGATGCGGTCGACGGAGTGCGCATCCGAGTTCACGATGAACCGTACGCCCGTGTTGACGACGGCAGAGAGTTCTTCGTCGCTGAGATGCTCCTTTTTGGAGCTGATCTCGAGATAGGTACCGTAGTCGCGGCAACACTTGGCCACCTCCACGGCATCGGCAAAGCATTGGTAGTTGAGATGTGTGATGGCGTCGAGCGGATTTTTTTCGATGGCATTGATGTAGGCGCGCGTCGTCTCGCGGATGAGGGAGGCAGACGGCTTGATGCCGAGGCTCTTCCTCATCCAGCCCCCCCAACCAAGCTTGGTATCCGTGGGCTTTTCATAGCGGATGACGATGTGGATCCCCGCAAGATAGATGTCGAAATTTTCAAAATCTTTTTGGGTGAAGTCGCACAGGCCCGAAACGCCGCGGATGTTGCTCTCCATCCCGCGCAATACCCGCACGGAGGACTGCTTGTCCGCATCCTCTACCATGGCAAGCCACGCGGCGGTCTCTTTGCGTTTGAGCCCGCGGAAGTAGTGCGAATAGCCGTGCTCGGTGATCGCAATGGCTTGGAGCCCGCGCTCCTCGGCGGCCCGCGCATTTTCCAGCGCCGTGTTCTTGCCGTCCGAATAGATGGTGTGCGTATGATAATCTGCCGTCAGTTTCATAGTCCGCTCTCCGGATCCTCCCTTATCTCCTATGTATTATGGGATCCGCCTGATCTCCTCTGTTAAAAGAATGCCTGTTCTGCCCTGCACCCTTCTCTTGACCAATGCGATGAGGGCTTCGATGTCTTCGGAGCTCCCCCCTTCGTTCAGAATAAAGTTGGCGTGTATCTCCGAGACGCGTGCGCCGCCCAGCTTGGTCCCCTTGAGTCCGCACGCCTCTATGATTGCCCCCGCCGAGAGTCCCGCGGGATTGACGAAGACGCAGCCCATGCTCCGCCCCTTGGGAAGATGCGCCCGCTTCTTCCGGAAATATTCCGTGCGGGAAGCGATCTCCGTCGCCGTTTCCTGCCGCAATCTGAGGCGCATGCCCGTCACGGCGATCCCGCTTTGGAAGACGCTTGTCTTCTCCCCGAAGGCGCACTCCCGCGCCGAAAATATGCGGGGCACGCCCCCTGCGACGCAATAGACCTCCTCGATGAGGTCGCCGATGTGTCCTTCGCGCACGCCTGCGTTCATGACGACCGCACCGCCCGCGGTCATGGGGATCCCCGTCAGGAATTCCGCACCGCCGAGCGCGTGCGCGCGTGCAAAGCCGAGCAATCTGCCGCCCGTGACCCCCGCACCCGCCACGATGGTATCGCCTTCGGCACGAAGGGAAGAAAACCCGTCAAAGCGAATGACGGCGCCTTCGAAGCGCCCTTCTCGCGGCAGGACGTTTGCCCCCGCGCCGAGAAAACAATATGGGATGTTTTCCGCCTCCAAAACGCGCAACAAGAGCGCAAGCTCCTCCGCAGAAGAGGGAGAGAAAGCCGCGGCCGCTGTTCCCCCGCACCCGATCGTCGTGTGCCGTGCGAACGGAAAGTCCTCTTCCCCTCGTACACCGGGGAACCTTTCGTGCAAAGTCGAAAAAATACCCAATTTTAAGGCTCCTACTATTCTACCACATTTCTCTGCGTTTTTCAAACGGTTTTGAGAAATTTATCAAGGTTTTTTTCGTCGCCCGCAAGCGCGAGCCGCCTGAGCTCCCCGAGGGCCGCCGAATCGGTGAAAACGCTCGGGGTAAATTTGCTCGGGTCCCCCGCTACGGGGAGCATCCCGATCTCCGAAAGAGTTGCCTGTGCGGCCTCCGACAGGAGTTCGTCTATCAGGATCAGACAGGCACTGCGCTTGTCTGCGGAGAGTACGGAGATGTATTGGTATAGGTCGTTGTAGACGGGAAGTTCCCTGCTCTCGACCTCTGTGCCGCGCGCGGAAAACCTGCACACGTCCCGTTGGGTCCCGAGCAGATAGCGGCATTTTCCCGCGAGAAAATCCGTATATGCGGCAAGGGACTCCTCCGACCTACCCATAAGCCCGTTTTTTTGTGCGGCGACCTCCACGAGATTGCTCCCGCCCGCCGAGAGAATCGTCTCGCCCTCTTCCCCGAAACCCGTCAGGGAAAAGAGGCGGTATTCCCCTCTGCACCACGGCACGGCCAGCACCCTCCCGCCGAGTTCCCCGCCAGCGCTCGCGTACGGCAACGGCAAGCTGAATTCCGCATGCAGGGAAAATCCGATCCCGAAGGAAATGACGTCCGGCCGCTCCCCCTTGCGGAACGCCTCCTCTGCGCCCTCGGCGGTGTAGCTCGTGATGAGATAGTAGACGCCCTTGTTCTTCTTTTCGGCGAGGCCGGCGATCCTCTTCAAAAAGGACGTTCTCGAGCCCTTCCCGCCCTCAAACGTATCCACGTTCCAGACGCGCACTGCGACGAGGGTATCCCCTTTCTCCGCCTCCTGCGGGAAAAAGAGGAGGGAGAGAAGGAGCACGGCGATGAGGACAAAAGGCAACAGGCCGAAGACGGCTTTTCGGATCTTTGCAGGCATATCATGTTACTATATGCGCCGCGGGGGGCCTGCAATGTCTCCATCAAAATAAGGAGAGGGCAAAGTTCACCCTCTCCGCGCTTGGAAGAGGGAGCGATCCCCCGTCCAAGCTCTATATGAAGCGGATCCTCCGCAGAAGAAAGTCTGCGTAAGTTCACCCCCTTTTATGCGGAACGGGGAGAGCCGCAGCCCTCCCCCGCCGTTACTGTCTCTTCTCGAAGCTATCGCAGCAGGTGCAATGCTCGCAGTCGCAGGTGTTGCCGACGTGGATCTTGTTGAGGCGGCAGTGCATGCCGTCGTTGTTGAATTTGCAGTCGGTCACGCCGCAAGAGACGCCCATGTTCATATCGTGTTCCATTTCATCCTCCTTGAAAAGCAGTATTCCCCTTTTTCCGAAAAATATCTTGACAAGAAGCGGGAAAATTGTTACAATGGACGAAAGGAGAAAAATCATGAAAGTAATACTCAAAGCTGACGTCAAGGGAAGCGGCAAAAAGGGCGACATCATCGAAGTCGCAGACGGCTACGCCAAGAATTTTCTTTTGAAGCGCGGGCTCGCCGACGCCGCAACGGCAAGCGGGATCAACGACGAAAAACAGCGGAAGACGGCCGAGGCCTTCCACAAAGCGGAATACATAAAGGCACAGAAGGAACTCGCCGAAAAAGTAAACGGCACCGCCGTCACCGTCGCCATCCGCACGGGAAAGAACGGAAAAGTGTTCGGCTCGGTGACGACCGAGAAGATTGCGGACGCCCTCTCGGAGGCAGGGTTCGAGATCGACAAGAAGAAGATCGTGACAAAAGAGACCATCAAGACGGTCGGCACGTTCTCCGCCGAGATCCGCTTCATCGAAGGCGTCTCGGCAAAGATCACCATCAACGTCGTCCCGCTCGAATGATCCAAAAAATAGAGAGAAAGCGTCCCGTTTGGGGCGCTTTTTTGTCGGGATCGAAATACTATGCGTGACATAAATTGCAAGTATGTCTGACATAATACATCGTAAAATGAACAAAAAGCGGGAGATTTTCCCGCTTTTTCCATTGAGATCGAATCGGATTCAGGCCTTTCTGTTCTCTCTGCCGTAGTAGGCATTCAGGTACATCTCCTTGATCTCCCCCATGAGCGGATATCTTGGATTGGCACCCGTGCACTGGTCGTCGAAGGCGTCTTCCGTCATTTGGTCGAGCTTTTCGAGGAACTCCTCCTCGGTGAATTTCCCCTTCAAGGCGTCGGCGATGGTCTCGGGCTGGCCGATAGCCCTCTGCAATTCCTTGAGCTTTGCGATCAATGCCTCCACGAGCTCGCCGTCGTCCCCTCCCGTGAGCCCGATCGCACGGGCGGCCTCGGCATAGCGGGCACGTGCCTGCGGGTAGGCATATTGCGGGAAGGTCCCCATCTTCGCGGGAGCTTCGGCACTGTTGAAGCGGATGACCTCTTCGAGCATGAGCGAATTGGCGACGCCGTGTGCGATGTGGAAGTAGGAACCGAGCTTGTGCGCCATGGAGTGACAGACGCCGAGGAAGGCATTCGCGAACGCCATCCCCGCCATGGTCGCGGCATTGGCGACGCGCTCTCGCGCTATGGCGTCGTTTGCCCCGTTGCTGTAAGCACGCGGCAAATATTCAAAGAGTAGTTTTAAGGCCTCCTTGGCGATCCCGCTCGTAAACTCGGTCGCCATCACCGAGACGAGCGCTTCGAGCGCATGGGAGACGGCGTCGATGCCCGAGGCGGACGTGAGTCCCTTGGGGATATTCATCATGAGGTCGGCGTCGACGATGGCCATGTCGGGCATGAGCTCATAGTCAGCGAGCGGGTATTTGGTCCCCGTCTTCTCATCGGTGATGACGGCAAACGGCGTCACCTCGCTGCCCGTGCCCGCCGTCGTGGGAATGGCGACGAAGAGGGCCTTGTCTCCCATGTGCGGGAAGGTATAGATGCGCTTGCGGATATCCGAGAACCGCATCGCCATGTCTTCGAAATCGGCCTCGGGGTGTTCGTAGAGCACCCACATGATCTTGGCGGCGTCCATGGGCGAGCCGCCGCCGACGGCGATGATGACGTCGGGATCGAAACTTCTCATCCGCTCGACGCCCTCCATCGAACAGGCGAGGGTGGGATCGGGCGTGACGTCGAAGTATTCCGCATACCCGATGCCCTCCTCGTGCAGGATATCCTTGATGCGGTTTGTGAATCCGCTTTCGAACAGGAATTTATCCGTGACGATGAATGCGCGCTTCTTGTGATAGACCTCTTCGAGCTCCCTGAGGGCAACGCCGAGGCAGCCGCGCTTGAAATATACTTTTTCGGGAGCCCTGAACCACAACATATTTTCTCTCCTCTCCGCAACTGTTTTGATATTGATGAGATGCTTGACACCCACGTTTTCTGAGACGGAGTTGCCGCCCCAGCTCCCGCAACCCAGCGTCATCGACGGCGGGAACTTGAAGTTATACAGATCGCCGATGCCGCCGTGGGACGAGGGCGAATTGATGACGATCCTGCACGTTCTCATCCGCTCACGGAAGCGCTCCACCTTGTCTGCACACTTGACGACGTCCACAAACAGCGAGGAAGTATGCCCGAGGCCGCCGTCCGACACGAGGCGGTCTGCCTTATTGAGGGCGTCCGTAAAGTTCTTCGCGCGGTACATGGCGAGCACGGGAGAGAGTTTCTCGTGTGCAAACTCCTCGCTGAGATCGACGGATTCCACCTCGCCGATGAGCACGCGGATGTTCTGCGGGACCTCAAACCCCGAGAGTTTTGCAATGGTCGGAGCGCTCTGCCCGACGATCCGCGAGTTGAGCGCGCCGTTGATGATGATGGTCTTCCGCACACGCTCGCACTCCTCGGGCGAGAGAATGTAAGCCCCGCGCAGTTGCATTTCCGCCTTGAAAGCGTCATAGATATCGGTGAGCACGATGACGGACTGCTCGGAAGCGCAGATCATGCCGTTGTCAAAGGTCTTGGACTGCAAGATGGAGGAGACGGCGAGGCGGATGTCTGCCGAACTGTCGACAACGGCGGGTGTGTTCCCGGCACCGACGCCGAGCGCGGGTTTGCCTGAAGAGTAGGCCGCTTTGACCATCCCCGGCCCCCCCGTTGCGAGGATCATGTCTGCCTCGTGCATGACCATGCCCGAGAGCGGGACCGTCGGCATGTCGATCCAGCCGATAATGTCCTCGGGCGCCCCTGCCTCGACGGCGGCTTCGAGCACGATACGCGCCGCTTCGATCGTGGAACGCTTTGCCCGCGGGTGCGGCGAGATGATGAGCCCGTTGCGCGTCTTCAGGGAGATGAGACACTTGAAGATGGCCGTAGAGGTCGGGTTCGTGGTGGGAATGATGGCTGCAAGCACCCCGATGGGCTCGGCGATGCGCGTGTAGCCGAATCCCTCGTCGTGTTCGATGACGCCGCAGGTCTTCGTATTCTTATACGCATTGTAGATGTATTCGGAGGCAAAGTGATTTTTGATGACCTTATCCTCCACGACGCCCATGCCCGTCTCTTCGACGGCAAGTTTTGCGAGCGGGATGCGCGCCTTATTCGCGGCAAGTGCCGCACGGTAGAAGATCTCGTCCACTTGCTCCTGCGTGTATTTCGCAAATTTCCGCTGGGCGGCGCGGACGCGCGACAAGAGCATTTTGAGCGAATCTTCGTCCTGTACGATAAAATCCTTCATGTTTCCCTCCCTTAATTTTCTGTATCGAAACGACGCTTTCATGTGTTGTACAACGCAAAACGCGCGGCGGAACATATCCGGCACGCGCGGTAGATCATGAAAGCGAATTCAGTTGTTCTTCCACCTTTTTCTCCATTTCGAGATACTTATCCCGCTTCTCTTGCTCTGCGTCCACGAGTTTTTTGGGGGCCTTGGCGACAAAGTTTTTATTCGCAAGTTTGCCCTCGGCACGGGAGATCTCGCCGCGGATGCGCTCGAGTTCTTTCCCGAGACGGACGCGCTCCTCCTCGATATTGACCAAATCGCCGAGCGGGACGAAGATCTGCACGGTGCCCGTCACCTGCGAGACCGTCTTCCCCTCCACCTCGGCGCCGCTCTCGACAAAATCTATCTCTGCCGCTCCCGCGAGACGCAGGATGGCATTTTTATTGACTATGATGAGCCTGCGGGCGTCGGTCACGAGGTAGAGATGCACCTTCTTGGAGGGCGGGCAGTTGACGGAGACCTTCATGGCGCGCACGGCCTTGATGAGCTCGATCACGCCCTCGAACGCCTTTGCCTCGCTCTTATAGGCGAGCTTGGAATTGTAGCGCGGGTAATCCGCCGAAATGATCTTGCCCTCCGTGTTGGGCAAATAGCCGTAGATCTCCTCCGTGACAAAGGGCGCGAACGGATGCAGGAGCTTGAGCAGCGCCGTGAGCACAAAGAGCAGAACGCCGAGCGTTGCACGCTTCTTCTCGGGGTCATCCCCATAGAGCGCGGGCTTGGAGAGCTCAATGTACCAATCGCAGAAGTCGTCCCATGCAAAGCTCGTGAGTTTGTCGGCGGCGATGCCGAGGTCGTACTTTTCGAGGGAGACCGTCACCTCGCGGATGGTCGCCATGAGGCGGGAAATGATCCACCTGTCGGCGGGAGTCAGCTTGATGCCCGTAAGGTCTTTGGGAACATCCACCCCCTTCGCGTTCATGAGAACAAAGCGGGAGGCGTTCCAGATCTTATTGATAAAGTTGCGCGACGCCTCGACTTTCCCCTCCGTGAAGCGCGTATCGTTGCCCGGGGCCACGCCCGTGATGAGAGAGAGACGGAGAGAATCGGCGCCGTAGCGTTCGATGATGTCGAGCGGGTCGATGCCGTTGCCGAGCGACTTGGACATCTTTCTCCCCTGCTCGTCCCGCACGAGGCCATGGATGAGCACATCGCGGAAAGGAACTTTCCCCGTATAGCGGATGCCCGAGAACATCATGCGCATCACCCAGAACGGGATGATGTCGTAGCCCGTGACGAGCACGTCCGTGGGATAGAAGTATTTGTATTCGGGCGTCTCTTCGGGCCAGCCGAGCGTGGAGAACGGCCAAAGCGCCGAGGAGAACCATGTATCGAGGCAATCCTCATCCTGCCTGATATGGACGCTGCCGCACTTGGGGCAGACGGTGACGTCCTCGCGCGCACACGCCATGGCGCCGCAGTCGTCGCAGTACCAAACGGGGATACGGTGCCCCCACCAAAGCTGGCGGGAAATGCACCAATCGCGGATGTTTTCCAACCAATTATAGTAGATCTTCGCAAAGCGGTCGGGCGTGAACTTTGTCTTGTTCTTGACGACCGCGTCGATCGCGGGCTTTGCAAGCGGGGCCATCTTGACGAACCACTGCTTGGAAACGATGGGCTCGATGGTGGAATTGCAACGGTGGCAGTGGCCGACATTGTGGGTGTGCGGCTCGATCTTCACGAGAAGGCCGAGCTCCTTCATCTCCTCCACGATGCGCTTTCTCGCCTCGTAGCGGCCGAGCCCCGCAAATTTTCCGCCCTGCTCGTTGATCGTGCCGTCGTCGTTCATGATGCGGATGGAGGGCAGATCGTGGCGGAGACCGACGTTGAAGTCGTTGGGGTCGTGCGCGGGCGTGATCTTGACGGCGCCCGTTCCGAATGCGGGATCGACGTATTCATCTGCCACGACGGGGATCTTTCTCCCGACGAGGGGAAGGGTGAGCGTCTTGCCGACCAAACGGGCATAGCGCCCGTCTGCCGGATGAACGGCGACTGCCGTATCGCCGAGCATGGTCTCGGGACGCGTCGTCGCGATCGTGATGTACTCGTCCGAGCCGTCGACGGGATAGTTGAAATACCAGAAATGGCCCGCGTCTTCGGAATAAACGACCTCCTCATCGGAGAGGGCCGTCTTGCAGTCCGGACACCAATTGATGATGCGGCTGCCGCGGTAGATGAGCCCCTTTTCATAGAGGCGGAAGAAAGCCTCACGCACTGCGCGGGAACACTTTTCGTCCATGGTGAAGGCGAGGCGGGACCAATCGCAGGAGCAGCCCAACTTTTTCAGCTGTTCGACGATGGCGCCGCCGTATTGCTCCTTCCAATCCCATGCGCGGTGCAAAAATTCCTCGCGCCCGAGATCTTCCTTGGCGATGCCCTCTTCGCGCAATTTTTCGACGATCTTGTGCTCGGTCGCGAGAGACGCGTGGTCTGTCCCGGGCTGCCAGAGCACGGAATATCCCTGCATGCGCTTGAAACGGATGACGATATCCTGCATCGTCTCGTCCATCGCGTGGCCCATGTGCAGCTTGCCCGTGATATTGGGGGGCGGCATCATGACCGTGAACGGGACCTTGGCGGGATCGATCTTGGCTTTGAAGCAGCCCTTCTTTACCCATTCGGCGTAGATCCTGTCTTCGAATTCTCTCGGATCGTAAGTTGTCTGCATATCCTTCATGGCTTTCTTCCTGCTTATGGTATCCTGTACATTATACTCCCTTTTTCAGGCGTTGTCAATAAATCCGCCCCGCACATAGAATATATTATTCTTATTTTTCACGGAGTGAATATATGAAAAAACTACTCGCAGTGCTCGGAGCGGCGCTCTTCGCCCTCCTTCCCCTCTCCGCTTGCGGAGAGACCGGCGACGGCCTCACGACCGTCCGCATCAACGAAGTCACGCATTCCGTCTTCTATGCTCCCATGTATCTCGCAGATTCCATGGGGCTCTTCGAAGAGGAAGGCATCAAGATAGAACTCACCAACGGAGGCGGCGCGGATGCCGTCATGGCGTCTGTGCTCTCGGGCGACGCCGACATCGGCTTTTGCGGCCCCGAGGCGGCCCTCTACGTGGCACTCGGCGGCTCGCAGGATATCCCCACCGTCTTCGGCCAGCTCACGAAACGCGACGGCTCTTTCCTCGTCTCACGCAAGGATGAGGCGGCGACCTTCAAGTGGACCGACCTCCAAGGGAAAGAGATCCTGGCAGGGCGCCGCGGCGGCGTTCCCGCGATGACCTTCGAATACATCCTCAAAGAACACAATGTCACCGATTACAAGCTCAACTTCGACGTCGCATTCAACCTCATGACGAGCGCATTCGAGGCAGGCACGGCCGAATATTGCACGATGTTCGAGCCCACGGCTTCCGAATACCAGGCCGCCGGCAAGGGATATATCGTGGCGGCCGTCGGGGAAGCGGGCGGCGAAGTGCCCTATACGAGCTTCATCGCCAAGCGTTCGTGGCTCAATAAGCACGAGGACACCGTCAAGGGCTTCCTCCGCGCTATGCTCAAAGCCGTCGACTATGCACAGCATCACGAGCCCGCGGAGATCGCCGAATACCTCTTCAAACAGTTCCCCTCCACCTCCTACGACTCCATCACGACCAGCATCAGGAGCTACCAATCCATCGACGCCTGGGTGACGGATATGGCGATGACAGAACCCAGCTTCGACCGCCTGCAAGACATCATCGACGCGGCAGGCGAGCTCCCCTCGCGGGCAGACTTCGGGCTGTTCGTCGACAACAGCTACGTCAAAGGCGTCTATGCGGAACTGAACAAATAAACACATCTGCAAATCACGCAAAAGGAAGCGCATATGAAAAAGGAAATTCTGAGATTTTCCGATGTTACGCTCATCTACCACACACCGCGGGAGGAGACGGTCGCGGCACAGCATCTCACATTCAGCGTCTCCGAGGGAGAATTCGTGGCCATCATCGGGCCCTCGGGCTGCGGGAAGACCACCCTTCTCTCCCTCGCGGCAGGCCTTCTCAGACCCTCTGCGGGACAGGTGGAGCGCGTGGGAAACTGCGGCTACATGTTGCAGCGGGACGAACTGTTTCCTTGGCGCACAATTGAGAAGAATATCTACCTTCCGCTCGAGATCATGAAGGAAGACGACGCCAGCCACAGACAACGTGCACGCGATCTCGCCGTAAAATACGGCCTCGGCGACTTTCTCGCGAGCTATCCTTCGCAACTCTCGGGAGGGATGCGACAGCGCGCCGCCCTCATCCGTACGCTTGCACCCGACCCCGATCTGCTGCTCCTCGACGAGCCATTCTCCGCACTCGACTACCAAACGCGGCTGAATGTCACCGAAGACGTCTCGGAGATCATCCGCAGTGAGGGCAAGACGGCCGTGCTCATCACGCACGACATTTCCGAAGCCGTCTCGCTCGCCGACCGCATCCTCGTCCTCTCCAAGCGCCCCGCCCATGTCGCTTATGCCCATGAACTCGACTTCGGGGAGATAAAAAACCCGCTCAAAAGGCGGGAAGAGAGCGGATTTTCACGTTGGTTCGAAATACTATGGAGGGAACTGAACGTATGAAAAACAGACAAACGAAACAAGTCTCGGGCGAACATCTCGCCTATCTGCGCAGGCGGCGCCATCACGGCATCCTCGTCTGGACCTTACGCGTCGGCTTGCTCGCCCTTCTGCTCGGGCTGTGGGAACTCGTCACGGCAACGGGCTGGGTGGATCCCTTCATCATGAGCTCCCCCTCGCGGATCGCACAGACCATCGCCTCGCTCTACAACGACGGCTCGCTCTTTTACCACATCGGCGTGACCCTCTGGGAGACGCTCGCAGGCTTTGCGATCGCCGTCATCCTCGGCTATGGGATCGCGCTCGCACTGTGGTGGAGCGACCTCCTCCGCGAGACGCTCGAGCCGTATATCGTCGTCCTCAATGCGCTCCCCAAGATCGCGCTCGGCCCCCTCATCATTGTGTGGTTCGGCACGGGAAGCCGCGCCATCCTCTTCATGACGGTGCTCGTCGGCATCATCGTCGCCATCATGCACATGCTGTCCGCCTTTATCGCGACAGACAAAAATAAACAGCTCCTCCTGCGCTCCATGGGCGCGAGCAAGCTGCAAATGCTCACCAAACTCGTGATCCCCTCCTCCCTGCCCTCCTTTATTTCCATGCTGAAAGTCAACGTCGGCATGGCGTGGATCGGGTCCATCATGGGCGAATACATCGTCTCAAAGGCGGGGCTTGGCTACCTCATCGTTTACGGCGGACAGGTGTTCAAACTCGACCTCGTCATGAGCGCCACCGCGATCCTGTGCCTGCTCGCCGCCGGGATGTACTTTCTTGTTGTTCTTCTCGAAAAAATACTCGTTAAGAACACAGAGTGAGACCAATACAAGCCCCAACACCCCCTCGGCCGGATAGAGATATGTCACGATGTCCGTAAGTCCGAGCCGTGAAAATAAAAACGCCGCAAGGAGCACACCGCCCTCTGCGGCGTACTTTTTTTTGCCGGGAACATCCCTGACGGTCTGCAACAGCGGGAAGAGCGACGCCGCAAGAGAAGTGAAGATCGCGAGCGCAACGGCGGCCGAAAAGACTTTCTTGCCGCGCATGACATACAAAAACGGCATCTCCGCACCGAGCGCCCCTGCGCCCTCACGGTAGATACAGCCGAGGATGGTCGCCGCACCCGCCGCGATGAGTACCCCCGCAAGCGCCGAGGCGAGAAAGGGATGCGGCACGTCCGCCCCCGCGTCGAGCAGTACGGGGAGGAGCAAAAACGCATTCAAAGAGGCATACAGAACGGCCCCGCCCCAGCCATCCCCTCCGCCCACGGGATAGAAAAACGCCTTCTCTCCCCTGCCGCTCCAAAATACAAAACAGAGCAAAACGGGGACAAGCAGAAAATTGACGGCCGAGATCCCGCGCGTTCCGCGGCGGAGGACAAGGTAGGATAACCCGAGCCCTGTGAGGGAGAGGAGAGGACGGCAAGCGGGAAGCAGCGCGTCAAGCCCCGCAAGCATTCCCGCGCACGGCACGAGGGACGCAAGCGCGATCGTCCACTCCAAAAAGGGCGCCCCCCGCTTGAAGAGTGCCCGCATGGCCGCGTCGTATCCTCCGTGGCGTCTCCCCACCGAGAGGAGCAGGGCGGAAAAGAGCACGAAGAGAAGCGATGAGACGAGAACGGGGACGAGAAAGGAGCGTGTATGAAAAAAGCGGACGAGTTCCGCTCCCGAAATGAAACCCGCCCCGATCGTTCCGCCGATGACGATCGCCGTCCCCCGCAAGCTCTTCATGCTCTCTATCTATGCCGTATCCGCTAAAAAAATGTATTTTTTTCTAAAAAAATTTGCAATTATGTCACACATAATACTTCGCAACTCTTGACAAATGCTGCCAAATCGTGTATAATAATGTAAATAACAGGAGGAAACGCATGGACGACGAATTCACTCCCGACGAAGAAAGCGGGAAGGAAGAGCCGGAGAACGAGGCGACCGAGGGAAAGGACAAGGAAACGAAAGAAGAAAAGTCCATTTCCTCCGACCTCATCCGCGGCCATATCAATACCATCATCCTCCGCGCGCTCTACGACGGCGACAAATACGGATACGCCATCATCGCAGAGATCGAGCGGAAGAGCCATGGGCAGTACAGCATGAAACAGCCCTCTCTTTACAGTGCCTTGAAGCGCCTCGAAAAGGACGGGTATATTTCGTCTTATTGGGGAGGTTCTGTCGGAGGCGGCAGAAGAAAATATTTCTCCCTCACCGAGCTCGGCAAGGAGATCGCCGAGCAAAATCTCACCGAGTGGGAATATTCGAGAACGGTCATCGACTCGCTGATCTCAGATCGCGTGTTCGATTTCAGCAACCCCGCCCCCACCGCCGTGGATATGCGCGTTCTGAGGAGTTCGACCTCCCGCGTGACCGCACGCGGCGAAGACGATGAAGAGCTCGACTACGAGCCCTCTTTCGACGACAGCGCCGAGCGGGAGCGTATCGAGGCGGAATATGAGGACCGCGCAACCGAGATGGCCAAGGAACGGCAGGCTTTCGAGGAAGAGAAACAGCGCTTCGAGGAGGAGATGCGCGCGAGGAGCGCCGCCTATCTCACCGAACGCGGTTGGCGGGAACACGAACTCGCCGAGCGGGAGCGCGCGCTTGACGAACGGGAAAAACAGCTCGAGGCGACGCACAGCGAACATCTTCTCTACCTGCAACAGCAGGAGGCGGAGGATGCGGCGTCTGCAGCCGAAGAGGCTGAATTCGACGAACGCGTCCGTCTCTTCGAAGAGGAAGAGGCCTCCCGCAAACAGGCAATCGAGCAGGAGGAAAACGAGCGACGCCGTATTCTCGACGAGGAGGAGACCTCCCGCAAGGAAGCTCTTGCCGACGAGGAGGCATCCCGCCGCGAAGCAATGGACGCCGAAGAATCCGAACGCCGCCGTCTCCTCGACGAGGAGCTCGAGGAGCGCCGCAAGGCCGCAGAGGAAGAGGAAAACGACCGTAAGCGCGCCTATGAGGCTGAAGAGGCCGAACGCCGCAGAGCGCTGGAGGACGAGGAGGCAGAGCGCCGCCGCATCCTTGACGACGAAGAGGCGGAGAGACGGCGTATCCTCGACGAAGAGCTCGAAGAGCGCCGCCGCGACTTTGAAGACAGCTACGAAAACAGACGGCAGGAGGCCGAAGCGGAAAGCCGGGAGAATATCCGCCGTACCAAGGAGATCGAGGAGACCTTGCAGGCACGGGACGAGCAGATCCGCACGATGGAACAGACCCTGCAAGAGCGGGAACGCCAACTCCGCGAACAGGAGGACGGGCTCAGAACGCAAGAGCAACAGCTTCGCCAGACGGAGGCCTACTACCGCAATGAGACGGTGCGTCTTACAGACGTCATCCGCCAGCGGGAAGAGCAGATCGTCTCCGAACGGGCCGAGCATGCAGCAGAGCTGAATGCACAGCGCGAGGCGATCATCAAAGAACAGCAGGCCGTCTTCGACGAGAGACAGCAACAGCTCATCCACCAAAACTATCTGGATCTCGTGAGCGGGCCCGCACAGCCGCAACCGCAGGCCCCCGACGGTTTCTCGCATTACACCCCTCCCGCCCCCGATACGGGCGATCCCTCCTCCTCTCCTTCCGTGCAATCCGACGAGGATTACCGCAAGATCATTTCGGGGATCTATGAAGGGACTGCCGACAGCCGGCCGTCCGAGCCCGCCGCCGAAACGCAGGCACAGGAACTCTCGGGCATCCACTTCGACGACATCCAAACGCAGGCGGCACACGATGGCATCCGCATCACGACTGCGGGCGGCAAGACGGCACAGAAAGCAAACGAGGAATCGTTCAGCATCGTCCACAAGGGGAAAGCGCTCTTCCTGAGTGCGATCGTCGTGTTCTGTATCTGCGTCGTCGAGGGCGCGGTGGCCTTCGGAATGCAGGCACAATACGGACTGCCCACGTTCTACCCCTACTTCATCTGGTGTGCAGGGGTCGCGCTCCTGCTCGTGACGGGACTCGCCTATGCAAACCGCTACGGGGAACGTTCCATCCGCAGAAAGGCGCCCATCCTCATCAATGCAGTCGTCGCCTATACGCTCACCGTGATTGTGACGCTCATTGTGGCCCTTGGCGTGAACATTGATTTCACCGATCCGAGCGCACTCGCGACTTACGTCATTGTTCCCGTCATCTTCTTCTTCGGCATCGTTGTCTTCGGTCTGTGCTATTACCTATTGACCAGACCCAAGAAGGATTAAAACAAGACAAAAATATAACGGTTTGACAAATTGCGTCAAGCCGTTATTTCATGTTTTTGAATCGGGTTTATAGACGGGATCTCGCGTATTCCGCGGCGCCGTAGAGGCCCGCATCGTTCCCGAGCGTGGCACAGACGATGTCGAGCGGGGCATAGGTATCCGAGACATACAAGCGCGGCCGCACATACTCACGGAGCGGCGCGAGAAGGGCTTCCCCTTCGTTTGCGATCCCGCCGCCGAGCAATACCGCCTGCGGGCGCAACAAGTTCACGAGATTTGCAATGCCCTCCCCGAGGTAGGCAATGTATTGCGCGACGACCTCCGCGGCAGTTTTGTCCCCTTCCCGCGCTGCGAGAAAGGCAGTTTTGCCGCCCGCTCTGCCGTCTTCCTTTTTATATTTATGGAGCAAGCTCTCGGGATGTGCCCGCATCCCCTCTTCCGTCATGCGGATGAGTCCCGTCGCCGAGGCATAGCGCTCAAAACATCCCCTGCGGCCGCATGTGCAGAGTTCTCCTCCGTGAGAGATGACCATGTGCCCGATCTCCGCGCCTGCGCTCTTGGAGCCCTCAAAGAGCTTGCCGCCGAGGATGATGCCTCCGCCGACGCCCGTGCCGAGCGTCAGGAGGATACTGTCCTCGTATTTCGCCCCCGCGCCGTACTTCGCCTCGCCGAGGGCGGCCGCATTGGCGTCATTCGTGATGAATACCCGTTTCCCCGTGCGCTCTGCAACGAGTGGGCCGAGCGACACCCCCTTCCAGCCGAAATTGGACCATTGGACGACGGTCCCGTTTGCACTGTCTATCACGCCGGGCGAGCCGATCCCGATGGCCTCAACATCCCCGTAAGCGATCCCCGCCGCTTTGGCAGCGCTTATCGAGAGGGCGGCAAGTGCGTCGGCCGTCTCTTGGGGCCCGTCCGAGGCGGACGTCTCAACGCGCACCCGCTCGGTCAGACTGTTTGTGTGCAGGCATGCCGCTTTTGCGGACATCCCTCCGAGGTCGATCCCTATCAACATGATTTTTCTCCTTTTACGGTTTGTAGACGCGCAGCCATTCGGAGAGACGCGCCACAAATTCGTTGTTGTTCTTCGTGCGTTTCACCATTTCGAGCAGTCCCGCCGTGTTTTCGACGATGCCGCGTTCCCGCAACTTATACACTGCCTCCAGCTCCTCTTTTTTGAGAAGCAACTCCTCCTTGCGCGTTCCCGAGCGGCGGATGTCGATCGCGGGGAAAATGCGCTTTTCGGCGAGTTCGCGGGAGAGGAAGATGTCCGAATTGCCCGTTCCCTTGAACTCCTCGTAGATGATATCGTCCATGCGGCTGCCCGTTTCGACGAGCGCGGTGGCGAGGATGGTGAGGCTTCCCCCCTCTACCGTGTTGCGCGCAGCGCCGAAGAAGCGCTTGGGCTCGGCAAACGCGCCGACATCGAGCCCGCCCGTAAGCGTCTTTCCCGTGCTCTCGACCACGTTGTTATAGGCACGCGTGAGCTTGGTGAGCGAATCGAGGAGAATGACGACATTTTTCCCGAATTCGACCAGCCGTTTGGCGCGGGAGAGCGTGAGCTGGGCGGCGCGGATATGATGATCGGGGAGCTCATCGAATGTAGAATAGATGACCTCGGCGCGGGGAACGCTCTCGCGGATATCCGTGACCTCCTCGGGCCGTTCGTCGATGAGCAGGATGATGAGCGTAACGTCGGGGAAGGAGGAAAGCGAGCGGGCGATCGTCTTGATCAGGGTCGTCTTTCCCGCCTTGGGAGGCGCAATGATCAGCCCGCGCTGGCCCCTGCCGATGGGCGCAAAGAGGTCGATGATGCGCAGGGAGAGATCGTCTACACCATAGGAGAGGTCGAAGCGTTCGTTGGCATACTTTGCGGTAAACGATTCGAAGAGAGCCCGCCTTTCGTAGCCGCCCGAGAGAAATCCGTTGACGCTGAGCAGTTTATCAATGGCGGGAGATTCGTTTTTGCCGCTCGGCTTCGTCGTGCAGGAGACCACGTCCCCTTCGCGGAGTTTGAGGTTGTGGATGAGCGGCGCGGGGATGAAGACGTCCCCGTCGGCAGAGGGCTGGCAATTCTTGGCGCGCAGGAATCCGTAGCCGCTCGGCATGATCTCGAGCACACCCATGCGGATCCCCTCTTCATAAAGCGGCGTCTCGTGCGGTTCGGGCGAGGCGACCTCGTAGATCATCTTGTGCACTTCCGCACTCTTTAAGGCGCGGGCGATCTCCTGCTCGACGGAAGGGTCCACATAATCCGTCTTAGCGGGGGCGCCGCGGTTGGAGCGGGCAGGCGGGGTTCTTCTTCCCACGATGATGTCGATGGTCCCGTCGATGAGCTCCTGCTTATGGCAAGCCGAGGCGCGCGGGACACCGTAGCGGCGGCCGAGGATGCGGAGCGTCGCAAGGGGAAGGGTCTCAAAGTATTGGCGGAGGGCGCTGTCGGCCAACAATGCGTCGATCATTTCATACGCTCCATGACAACGATTTTTCCTTCAAAAGCAGCGTCACCTGCTTTGAACGGGCCCGAACGGACGATGTCCGCGGCGGGAAAGAGTTCCAGGAAGTTTCCAAGCCCTTTGATGCCGATGTTCAGGTCGGGCGTCTTGAAGTGCATCGGGATGACAGTCTTCGGTGCGATCGCGTCCACATATTGCTTTGCCCCTGCGGCGTCGACGGTAAAAACTCCTCCGACGGGGACCAGCAGGATATCCACCTTGCCCACTTTTTTGACGAAGTCTGCATTGCAGGGCTCGCCGATGTCTCCGAGATGAAGGACGGTGACGCCGTCCACGGTAAAGCGAAAGGCAAGGTTGTGCCCGCGCTTTCTGCCCTGCATGTCGTCGTGAAAACAGGGGAAGGCCTGCACTTCGATATCGCCCAAGGTAAAGTGCCCCTCTTTGTCGGCGACTTCGGGGTCTCCCTGCACCAAAGATACGGCGGCGTGGTCATAGTGGCCGTGGCTGACGGTCACAAGGTCGGCCGCGACATGCGGGAAAGGATAGCCGATCCCGCCGTACGGATCGGTCACAACACGCGTTCCGGCATCCGAGACGAGAAGAAAGCTCGAATGCCCGAGATAAGAAATTGTCATAAAACCTCCGGGAAACTGATAAAAATTGTTAAACGGATGCGCTCCGAATAAGCTCCGACCATTCTGTAATCGAGGAAAACGGTGATGCGGGCGGCCTGCTCTTCAACATACAAGTCGTCCGTATGCACGGGGATCTCCCCCGCCATTCCTCCCAAAGTTGTGGAAATCAGCGAATCGTGCTTTCGCAAAAAGCGGGCATCGTGGGTGACGTCCCCCCTCCGCGCCATCCTAAGCTCTCCGCGCGAGACAGAAAATTGCGCTTCGTCCTGCAAAAGGCGATACGAGACAGAAAAGCCCGTCTCCGTTCGCTCCATAAAACCGCTCGCTGTTTCGGTACGCGTCGACCCCGCCGACTGCGTCACAAACCGAAGCGTACAAGCATTCATAAGGATATTCTACTATATTCCCCTTCAAATGTAAACTGTTCAGAGGGAAAATTTTGTCGAAATTTGTCGATTGCATTCCCGCATGCGAAAACGGGAAACATACCCTTGCAAGTGTCTTTGGGGCAGAGCATGGCCTTCCGCACGGAGCGCCAAGACGTGTTTTATGGGCAATTCGGCCCGTTTTTTCGGCGTTTTAGAAGTAGTATGTCACACATACTACTCTGCAAAAGTGCAAAATAACGTTTTTTACAGGCAATGCATGGCCCATACATATTCTTTCAAAAGCGCTCTCAGACGGCGATGATCGGGCAAAATCTTTTCCACCTCTGCCCAAAAGCGGGGGCTGTGGTTCATGTGGCGGGTATGGCACAGCTCGTGCACCGCAAGGTAGTATGCCAAACGGTTGGGGAGAAATGCCCCGCGGAAGGAGAAGGAGATGTGTCCCTTTCCGCTGCAAGACCCCCACCGCCCGCGCGCCGAAGTCACGGAGAGCTTGGTGTAGGCAAAGCCGTATTTCTCGCAGAGTTCATCGAGATATGTCTTCATGCGCTGCCGCGTCAAGTCGCGCAAAAGACGGATGAGCGCCTCTTCCCGCCCCTCTTCGGGCAGATATAAGACGCCTCTTTCGAGCTTCACACGAGGGCCCGTCGCGATGAGGTATCCCTCCCCCATGACCGGCACGCGCTCCCCGTCTGCAAACCGGGGATAGACGGCACGCTCTTTCAGTCTCTTTTCGATCCAATCCCGGTGCGAAGAGACGAATTTTTCGATGTCCTGCAGAGAGGTCCGCGCGGGGGCATTCACAATGAGCTCTCCCGTACGGGAAAAGTGCATGCTCAGCGTCTTTCTCTTGCCACGTTTTACAATGTAATCCATAATCAAAGAATGATATCAAGGGAGGACCGCATTTTCAAGGGGAAACCTTGACTTTCTCCCCAAAAGCTCCTATAATAATGGCATGAAGAAGTATGCGGTGCGAAAAATCGTACGGCGGGAGTTCACGGTAGACGTGCCCGCCTCCAAGAGCATTTTGAACCGTGCGCTGGTCCTTGCCGCCTTCTCGGGAAACCGCGTCGTACTCAAAACGGGTGCGTATGCGCAGGACACGCGCAATCTCATCGCCTGCCTCACCCGTCTCGGCGTCAACATTCTGCCCACGGAGAACGGGCTTGCCGTCTGCGGGGAGAAGCTCCTCGAAAAGGCTACGCTCGATGTGGGGAGCGCGGGTACGGCGGCGCGGTTTTTGACGGCGGTGCTTGCCTTCCGCGGCGGGGACTACGAATTTACCGCCTCCCCGCAGATGACGGCGCGCCCCATGGAGAACTTGCTTGCTTTTGAGCAAGCGGGCGTGGGAATCGAGTATCGGGGCGAATACGGCCATTTTCCCTTCCGCATGCACGGAGACGGGATCAAAGCTACGCGCATGGAGACCGACACGGGAACGAGCACGCAGTATGCGAGCGGGATGCTTCTTGCGGCGGCGCTCGGAGACAGGCCCTTCACTCTGAAACTCACGGGGGAACGTACCCAAGGCAGTTACATCCGCATGACGCTCTCCGTGCTCAAGGCGTTCGGGGCAAAATATACCCAAAACGGGGAGGAGATCACCGTCTTTCCCGCCAGACATGTGGCAGAGAGCTATACGGTGGAAGCCGACGTCTCCGCGGCATGCTACTTCTATGCCCTCTCCCTGCTGTGCGGAGCGCGCGTGACCGTGCGCGGTATCCGTCGCGGCAGTCTGCAAGGCGATATGCGGTTTTTGGAGTTGCTTGCGCAGAAGGGCGTCGTACTCTCGGACGGAGCGGAAGGTCTCACCGCCGACGGGAGCACAGCCGGCTCCTTCGGGGGGTTCGACATCGACATGCGCGACTTTTCCGACCAAGCCGCCACTCTTGCAGTACTCGCTCCCTTTGCGACGACCCCGAGCAATATCCGCGGGATCGGACACATCAGAAGGCAGGAATGCGACCGCATCCAGGCCATCACCCGCAATTTGACCGCGTGCGACGTCCCCTGTACTGCATATGAGGACGGCATCCGCATCATGCCCGCAGAGGTGAAAAGTGCCGAAATCGAGACGTTCGGAGATCACCGCATCGCCATGGCCTTTGCTCTCATCGGGGCGAAAACGGGCGGCATTGTCATCGACGACGCCGACTGCTGTAAAAAGACATTTGAAAATTTCTTTGAAACGCTCGCGGCTCTCAGCGAGTGAAGCCGTAATACAAAGCTATCACGTTTTGGGCTCCGTGTAGATCCCGACGGACTCGAAGAGCTTGGCGCTTACCCTGCCCTTTGCGCCCTCAAAGCGGAATTCGAGCACCGTCGCCCTCTCCCCGCCGAGCTGCTTTTCATGCGCAAGGCGCACGACCTCGTCCGTCAATTCTATCCTCTTTTTGTATAACGTATCCCCCATTGTATAGAGAAGACGCTCCGAAAAGATCTCCCTGCCCGCAGCCGTGATCCGGAGCGTTTTTCCGTTGTCGCAACGGCCGAGGTTGATCTCGAGAAAATTTCTTGCCGCGGGGTCCACGCGCATATCATACGCGAAATATCCGCCGACGCGAGCATAGCGATACGTTCTCTCCGACATCGCGGAGACGGTGTTCTCCTCGCGCATTTCGTGGAGAGCGTCCCGCTCGTACTGTCCGTAGCCCGGCTGTACGCTGTCCAAGGCCGTGCGCTCCGCCTCCTCGGCCCGCCCTTCTCCCTCGCGGAAACGGTAATAGATGGCGTACCGCTCGAGATGCCGCTTGTAATGCAGTCCGAAGGTGAGCGGGATGTCCGCGCCTTGCAGGAGAAATTTGTCCCCCTCGCGCCTCATATACCGCCCGGGATGGTCGATCACGTCCTGTCTGTCCTGGAAGTAAAGGGTCTCCGTGGGAAGAATGCGCCGCGCGGGGATGTTCACCTCCACGCCCGTCTCCGTCTCCCGCATGTCCTCCCTGCCGAGATCGGCCGAAAGAACGGCGTTCCCGTATTTGAACGCAAAGACATCCCCCGCATCGGGGAGCCCGTGCAGGGATACGGCGCACAGAAGATGCAGGCGGAGCACATCGCCGCCGCACACAGGGACCCGCGCAAACCTGCCTTCGAACGCCACAGCCGAACCGTTCTTTTCGAGGCGGGCGCCGTCGCACCAATCGGGGATGCGGAGGAAAAGAGAAAGCGTGCGGTCTCCCTCTGCCGAGATCGTCACATCGCTCCGCATGGGCAGATCTGCCTCCACGGCGATCCGCGCTCCCGCGATGTTCAGCTCGGACGAGAGATAGCGGCCGATCGCAATGCTCTCCCCGCGCAGATAGAAGATGCCGTCACCGAGCTTGGAAAAGTTTTCCATCCCGCTTCCCGTACAGCACCAGAACTTGTCATACGGGCGGGAAAATACCTTGAAGAATCCCCCCGCCATGGGCTGGAAATACGTCGTCATCCCCGTTTCGGGATCCTGCGACGACAGGATGGCATTGGTGAAGGCGTTGTCGTAGTAGTCGAGATATTTGCTCTCCCCCGTCACCGCAAACAGGCCGCGGGCAAGTTTGAGCATGTTGTAGACGTTGCAGGTCTCACAGTTGCAATTGGTGCGCTCGGCGTCGAGGATATCGTCCTTGCCGAAGTGCTCCCATTCGGAATTGCCCCCCGTGACGTAGGTATGATGAAGGACGACGGTATCGAAAAAGGCCCTGGCCGCCGCGAGATAGAAGCCGGCGTCCACGCGCTTTCCCCCCACCGTTTCGCCATGCAGGGTCACATAGCGGTTGAGTGCGCCGAGAAACTTCGGGATCGTGGTATTGGCGTGTTTGCCGTCGAGAAAATCCTTCCGCCCGGCAAGAATGCCTTCGAAGAGCGCGTCTTCATCGAAGACGTGTGCGGCACAGGCATAGCGCTCCTCCCGCGTCAGTTCATAGAGGGCATACAGGCTGTCGTTCATGCCGCCGTATTCCACCGCGAGCACGCGCTTCCTCGTCCGTGCATCCCATCCGAGCGCCCTCTGCACGACCCAATCGCCGAGCTTGCGGGCGATTCCGAGAGCCTGCTCTCCGACGGGCCCCGGAAGACGGGCGGCCTCCACGAGCCCCGCGAGGAGCTTATGGAGCGTATACCACGGCACCCACGCCTGCTTCATGATGTCTGTCTTGCCCGCTTCGACATTGTCGAATTGTCCTTCGACGCCGCCCTCCACGGGTGCGGCTCCCCAGATGAGCCCCGTTCCGACGGCCTCTTGGCACTCTGAGAGCCCCGATAAGATGAGCCCGAGGCGCTCCAAGACCCCGTCGCCCGAGGAGGCATAGGCGAGCGAGAGTGCCGAGAGATAATGCCCGAGCGTGTGCCCGCCGATGAGCATGCCCTCCCAGCCCGCATAGCGCACGAAGGACGTCTTCAAGCCTGCATTCTCATAGAAGCCCGCGAGCAGGCGCCCCGCAGACAGGGAGAGTAGATACTCCCGCTCCTTCTCAAAGGCATTTTTACAGTATGGATCCGTGACCCGCACCCCGCCGAGCGCGGCAGGGCTCCACATGATATTTCCGCTCATATCCAATATCCTACCACAGCGCTTGCATTTTGTCAACAGAATGAACGTACAGAGCCGGCGGCTCAGATCTTCCCCGTCCCGATCAAAAAAGCAAAGAAGGCGTCGAGCCCCTCTCGGATATCTTCGAACGTCTCGTCGAAGTTGCCCGTATACCACGGATCTGCGATCGCGCGGGGACGCCCCGTAAAATCCATGAGAAGATAAAGATTGTCGCGTGGCCCTAAAATGCGGCGCATGTGGCGAAGATTCTCCTGGTCCATGCCGATGATATAGTCATACTTTTCCTCGTCGGAAAAATTCAAAAGCCGCGCGCGGTGCGGCACGAGCGGAATATTTTCCTCCCGAAGTTTGCGCACAGTCCCATAGTGCGGTGGATTTCCGAGCTCGTCGGGATGCGTCGCAGCCGACGCCGCAAAGACCTTACCCGACAACTTTTTATCAAATTTTATACGATATAATGCCATGCTTTCCGCCATCGTCGAGCGACAAATATTTCCATGACATACAAAGAGAATATTTAACATTTATTTCAAATAACCAAGCGATTTTTTATGAGAAATTTAGCAAAACAATTAGATTTTGCAAAATTGTTTTACTTTGGGGTGAACATAAATATTTTTTATAAAATCGTTTGCCCTGCATATTTTATTATTGTATAATGAGGCCATGAAGATTTTTGCAGAGCGTTTAATGGAATTGAGAAAAGAGCGCGGTCTCTCGCAGGCAACAGTCGCGAAAGACCTCAATGTCAGTCTTGGCATCGTATGCTATTGGGAGACCAACAAGAGCGATCCGACTGCGCACAACCTTGCCAAGGTTGCCCGTTATTTCAACGTTTCGTCGGATTATCTGCTCGGGCTTTCCGACTGAAAAATTGTTTTCTACAATTTCATATTCCTCTCTTTGCATCTTGTTTCTGCTTCCACCGCTGTTACGGGGATATTTAAGACAAACCTGAGAAAAAAACCGTCTGCCTGTCATGGGCAGATTTTTATTTTTTAAGGAGTTTTCTCTCGAGCTCGGCAATGCCGTAAAACGGTGATGCGCTTTCCTCGAAGTTCCCCGTTAGATACCCGCGGCAACGGGCAAACTCCTCTCCATGCGCCTCGTCCGTCCACTCGATCTCTTCAAGACGGGCATACTGCTCTTCCGCACCCGCCTGCTCCCCCATGAAGAGCAGATATTCGATGCGGAGCACCATCAGCGCGAGAAATGCGGGGAGATCTTCCCGCACGACGGGAACATCGAAGAGAAGTTCTCGCGGGATATCAGAAAACAGCCCCTTGTAGAGAATGCCCTGCGCCGTCAATACACGCAACATGACCTCCTCCTCGGGGGCCTTTTTTATGAGACCGAGAAGGATCTTTCCATCTGTTTTTCCCGCGGGGAGTTCCGCCGGGATGAGCGCGACACATCCCTCATAGACCATGAAGGGAGCAAGCATGCCGCAAAAGACGGTTGCGGTATGAAGCGGAAATGCAAAATACAGCGCGAAAAGCATCCCGCCGACGATCAAATTGACGACGGATCCCCCGGATGCAAGCGCAAAAAATTTTCCGCGGACATGCTTCCCCTTTCTCGGAAAAGCCTCGATCGCTCCCGCATAGGCAGGGTTGACCGGCTTTATCTTTCCCCCGCCGATACGAAAATAGGAAAGCGTGACGGAGACGCATTTCATCCCCGCGAGCGCCCCGAACACGAGGTGTCCGAGCTCGTGGACAACGGCAGTAAGGCGAACCGCGCACGCCAGCCCCCAGGCAACGACAGAGATTATGAGGGACACGGGCCCTTGGTAGAAAGCATTGACCAGCGCGATCCAGACCGTTGCCGCGAAAGCCAAAAGGCAAAGGATGCCGTTTCCGATCATGTATACGATCCTCTTCCCCCTGCCGCTCATGCAAGCCCCCTCATTGCTAAATATCCCTCTAAATTGTCCCGATCGGAGGCATACACCTCTGAAAGGGAGAGCTTCTTCATCACGGTCACGAGGAGCATGGCCCCTCCCGCGATGATATCCGCGCGACGGACGTCCATGCCCGCCATTTTTTTCCGCTCCTCGGCGTTCAGCGAAAACAGCTTGTCCGTGAGATCTTCGAGTGCGGAGAGCGTCATTTTATAGTCTTGGATCTTCGACGCGTCGTATGTATCCATCCCGAGAAGGATCGATGCGAGCGTACTGCCCGTGCCGCCGATGGCATACATCCTGCCGCATACGGGGCAGGAAAGCGCCGAAACGGCCTCGCGGATGGTCGGCCCGAGAAGAAGCGCGTTGTCGCCGCACAGATCGTAGAGCCGCACCGCCCCCACATCGAGGGAGGTCGAAAACACGATCTCGCCGCCCTCGCGGATACAGACCTCCGTGCTGGCGCCGCCGATATCTATGATGCCGCCGTCCCCATTCCCGAGAACGCCCGAGAGGCCGAGTTGCGCCTCGGCTTGTCCCTCAACGACATCCACTTCGAGGCCGCAGAGTTCTTTGACGCGCCGCGTAAACACCTCTCCGTTGGCGGATGCACGCACTGCGGCCGTCGCGAAGGCATAGACGGAGGCGCCCTCCCCTCTGCCCTCTTCGGCAAAATCTCTGACGGCGAGCGCGGTGCGTTCGATCGCCGCAGAAAGCAGCTTTCCCGTACGCGCAAGGCCCTCCCCGAGGCGGGTGGTGTTCACCTTCTTATATAAAGATTTTCCGTCCGCCCATAGCATGAGGCGAACGGAATTGGACCCGATATCTATGATCGCGAATTTCATGTGCGCGGTGTACTCCATCCTTGTTCGAGCGCTTGATGATACATCCCGAGTTCGGATTCATAATACTCGAGGTCCTCGCGCTGTTGTTCGACAAGCTGTTCGTAGTGCTCGATCTCTGCCTGCAGACGCGCACGCTCGGCATTGGCGACGCCGATCTTGACGAACTGTACAATGAGAACGGCAACCAAAAAGAGAACGACGAGAACGCCCGCTACGATTGCGGCGATGGCGATCCTCTTTGTTTTCTCCTCCGGCATGAGCCACTTCTTGCTTGACATTTCTTCACCTTTCTTCTTTTTCCTACCTCATTATACACTATTTTTCCGAGAAATGCAACATATTTATGAAAACTTTTCCGATATAGCACAAATCCGAGCAGAAAACTTGCTCCCATGTAGAGGCGGAAGTCGGGAAAATGCAATTTGACAGACGTGAACAAAAAGAGCGCCGCGGCCAAAAGACAGAAGACGATCTCCAATACCGCCGGCATAAAACGAAACTTCTTGAAGGGAAAACACGCGAGGGAGAGGACGTCGTAGACTGCTCCCCCTATGAGGCCGATGACGGCCGAAATCAGAAAGATCCCGAGCTGCTCTCTCATTTGAATAGCTTCTTCCATCCCCCCTTGTTTCCGTAGCGGACGGAGACGATCTCCCCGCTCGCCGTAAAGTTTCCGCTCCCCTCCGAGAAGGCGAGTACTTTGAGACGGCTGCCCGAGATCTGCACGCGCTTTCCGTTTACGGTGAGCGTGATACCCGTTTCGGAAAAAGCGTCTACGGAGGAGACGCCCGTCATCGTGAGCTTTTTCTGTTGTTCGACGGTAAGGACGCTTTGCTTGATTTCCATGTCATAAGGTATGTCCAACGCCATAGAAATATGAAAAGAAATCTTGACAAAAGCGCACAATGATGATATGATAGCCACAAAAGGAGGTGAAACTATGTCAAACAGAACACTCTTCGGGACCCTCATCGACAGCATCTTCGGCTCTCCCCGCATGAAGCGGAGATACATGGACCTCATGGACGATCCCCGCGAGAGAAGGACGACGGAATATTTCGGAAAACGCTCCCTCCGCGGCTCGGCGGGCTGTATCATTCTGGCCGTCCTCGGGCTGGCCTGTGCGGCAGGATTTCTCTTCTCCGTCATGTCATATCACTTCGACGCCACCGTACTTCTCGTCGCCGTCGGCGTCATTACGCTCGCGCTTGGGGCGATCCTGTTCGAGCTCTATCCCTATGTCTACCTCATCCGCGTCTTCCGCTATGCGAAATATCAGAGGACGCTCAACGATCTGCCCATCGGAAAACGCGCCAAAAGTATGGCCGTCGTGACGGTATTTGTCTCGCTCATCCTCCTCGTGATCACGGCCTATCTCCTCATCCACGGATTCCTAACATACGTCTTTGCCTGACCGAAAAAAATTGCCCCGACTTTGTCGGGGCTTTTCTTGTGAATTTTATTCTCCTGCCTTTGCCTTGGCGCGCGCTTTGGCACGGAGTTCGCCGTCAAGGATGCGCTTGCGGATGCGGATGTTCTTTGGCGTCACTTCCAAAAGTTCATCGTCCGCAATGAATTCGAGCGCCTCTTCCAAAGAAAGTTTTTTGGGCGGGATGAGGCGGAGAGCTTCATCCGACGAAGAGGACCGCGTGTTCGTGAGATGTTTCGTCTTGCAGACGTTGACGTTGATATCCCCCTCCTTGGGAGATACGCCGATGACCATTCCCTCATAGACGGGCGTGCCTGCCGTGATGAACAACATTCCGCGCCCCTGCGCGTTGAAGAGGCCGTAGGTGACGGCCTCTCCCGTCTCAAAGGCGACGAGCGAGCCCGAGAGCCTGCGCTGGATCTCGCCCTTGTAGGGCTGATATTCATAGAACACCGAGCTCATGACGCCCTCGCCCTTGGTATCCGTCAAAAATTCGCTCTTGTAGCCGAAGAGCCCGCGCTCGGGGACGAGGAATTCAAGCCGCATGCGGGAACCCATGGCGCTCATGTGGACGAGTTCGCCCTTGCGGGTCCCCATCTTCTCAAAGACGGCGCCCGTGGAGTCCTCGGGAACATCGACGATGAGCCGTTCTACGGGCTCGTATTTCTCGCCGTCCACATCCTTGAAAAGCACTTTCGGAGAGCTTACCTGAAACTCATAACCCTCGCGGCGCATGGTCTCGATGAGGATGGAGAGGTGCATCTCCCCTCTGCCGCTGACGCGGAAGGAATCGGTGGAATCGGTATCCTCGACGCGGAGCGAAACATCGCGGAGAAGCTCACGGTACAGCCTGTCGCGGAGGTGGCGGGTCGTGACCCACTTCCCCTCTTTCCCCGCAAAGGGAGAATCGTTGACGGAGAAGATCATCTCCACCGTCGGCTCAGAGATCTTGACGAAGGGAACGGGCTCCACGGCCTCAGGCGCACAGATGGTGTCGCCGATGTTGATCTTTTCAAGGCCCGAGAAGCACACGATATCGCCCGCCATCGCACTCTCACACGGAACGCGCTCCAATCCCTCGATCTCATAGAGATTGACGATCTTGCCCTTTCCGCCGACATCCTTGTGGTTGAAGTTGCAGATGGCGACCTCCTGCGCGTGGCGGATGACGCCCCGTTCGATGCGTCCGATGCCGATGCGGCCGACGTAGTCGTTGTAATCAATAGAGGAAACAAGCAGTTGAAGCGGCCCCGTTTCATCGAGCTCGAGCGGCGGGAAATGCTTTAAGATCATGTTGAAGAGCGGTTTGAGATCGGTGCCCTCGCTGTCCTCGTCGAGCGTGGAGGTGCCGTCCCTGCCCGAGCAGAACACAAATGGGCTCTCGAGCTGTTCGTCGGAGGCATTGAGGTCCATCAAAAGTTCCAAGACCTCGTCTACAACAGCCTTTACGCGCGCATCGGGGCGGTCGATCTTGTTGACGACGATGATGAGCTTGTGCCCCATCTCAAGCGCTTTTTGCGTGACGAAGCGCGTCTGCGGCATGGGTCCTTCGGCGGCGTCCACGAGGATGAGAACGCCCGAGACCATTTTGAGGACGCGCTCCACTTCCCCCGAGAAATCGGCGTGGCCGGGCGTATCGACGATGTTGATCTTGACCCCGTTATAATGGATGGAGGTGTTCTTTGCGAGGATGGTGATGCCTCGCTCGCGCTCCAAATCGCCGCTGTCCATGACGCGCTCTTCCACCACCTGGTTTTCACGGAAGGTACCGCCCTGCTTGAGCATTTGGTCGACGAGGGTGGTCTTGCCGTGGTCGACGTGGGCGATGATTGCAATGTTTCGTAAATCTTCTCTTACCATACCAATTTGTCCCTGATAAAAAATCCATAGATGATTATAGTACTTTTCTGCTCTTTTGACAACAAAAATGAGGCGGAAACAAAAAATTTCCGCCTGCTTTTTCTGTGTCCCCGTCCTCATACCGAGCGGCCGGGGCCCTCTGTGCTATCAAAAGATAAGAAGTAGACCCGTCCAAAGGGACGGGCCTGTTGCACGTACACAATCAATATTGCCTCACGACATTATTTTTATAGGTGCAAAAGCGGATGGTGTAGCCGTTGTCCTCGACGGGCGCGCTCTCGGATATGAGGCTGAAATTCTCGTCTGCATCGAGATCGGGCGCGAATACGTCTGCTCCGCCGTCGGCCTCCACCTTCGTGACGAGCACCTCGGTGCAATACGGAATGAGTTCGCGGTAAACGCTCGCTCCGCCGATGACAAAGACATCGTCTGCGGGATACCTTCCGACTTCGAAAAAGAGCTCGGCAAGACTATGGACGGTTAGAACGCCTGCCCCCGCATCCACGGGCGAAAGCACGATATTCACGCGGTTGCGAAGCGGCCCGTTCGGCAAAGAATTCAAAGTATTTACTCCCATTACGACGACCTTGCCCAAAGTCGTCTCGCGGAAGAATTTCATGTCCTTGGGTAGAGAAAACATCAGAGCGTTGTTCCGCCCGATGCCCCATTTTTTATCAGCATGAAAAATCGCTTTCATTCCAAATGCGCTCCGTTAAATCGCTGTCAAATCGCCACGGGGATCCTGACGTCCAGCGGATGGAAATTATACCCTTCCAATGAAAAGCTGTCTGTCGAGAATTGATAAAAATCAGTGATACATTCGTCTACATGAAGGCGAGGCGCGGGCATGGGTGCCCTCTCAATGATCTCTTTCACGATGGGAATGTGTCTATCGTAGAGGTGTGCGTCTGCAATGACATGCACGAGTTCGCCCGCTTTGAGCCCCGAGACCTGTGCAAACATCGTGAGCAGGATCGCATATTGCACGACATTCCAATTGTTCGCAGTGAGCATGTCCTGCGAGCGTTGGTTCAAGATACCGTTCAAGGTATCCCCCGAGACATTGAAAGTCATAGAATAGGCGCAGGGGTAAAGGTGCATCTCGTGCAAATCTTCAAAATTAAAAATATTCGTCAAAATTCTTCGCGATGCAGGTTCATTTTTCAGAAGATAGAGTACACGGTCGACCTGGTCGAATTCCCCCTCGGCATAGGTGTGTTTGAGACCGAGCTGGTAGCCATAGGCCTTGCCGATAGACCCTTCCTTGTCGGCCCAACTATCCCAAATGTGCGATTTCAGCTCATGCACATTGTTGCTCTTCTTTTGCCAGATCCAAAGCATCTCGTCGATACAGCTCTTGAAGGCAGTGCGGCGGATGGTGAGGATGGGAAACTCCTCGCGCAGGTCGTAACGGTTGACGATGCCAAACTTTTTTACGGTGTGCGCTGGAGAACCGTCCTCCCAACGGGGACGAACTTTCAGATCCGTATCCCAAACCCCGTTTGCGAGGATATCTTTACAATTTTTTATAAAAATCTCGTCCGCTCTGCTCATAGCGACCTCTTTTGTGTGCTCTTTGAAATGAAATCAATTGAGAAGTGCCGAGATCCGAGTTCGAACCTCTTCTTCCCCGAGAATCTGCATGATCGTCCAAAGGTCCGGCGTGTTCGCCTTGCCCGTCATCGCGATCCTCAGAATTTCTGCGACATCGGCGACGCTACCCATGTATGCCTCGGGCGCGGCCTTATACTCCTTCATCTCCGCGGCGAAGCCGTTTGCAGATGCGACCTCTTTCACCCTGGCAAACCAGACCTGCGCGTCGTCCTCATAGCGATATCCCTCGAGGAACTGCTTTAAGATCTTGGTGCGAACATCTTTTTCGAAGCGAAATTCCTCATAGGTCATCGGGCGCTCGAAGAAGAATTCAATAAACTTCATTGCCTGCGAAGCCGTCGTGAAATCTTTTCTGCGCTTCTTGCCGCCGATACCCATGCAAAGAGTGAGAACGCGCAGAAGTTTCTCTTCATCTTCAAAATATCTCTGCTGCTCGGGAGTGCCGAATTCCATCGCCCACACCTTCAAGAAGGTAGCCATGTCTTGAGCGGAAAGTTTGGAAAGCTCATTCTTGGAGATATCGTTGAGCTTATCCAAATCAAAAAGCGTACCGCTCTTGGACATCTTTTCCGCCTTGAAGGGGAAATCATTCAAGTCGGCATCCGGATTCTTCAAATACCACTCCTCAAAGTTGGAATTCAAAAGAGTAAGCATATAGACTTTAACAGCCCGTGCGTAATATCCCTCTTTCCTGTAATACTCCAAAGAGAGCTCGGGGTCCTTGCGCTTTGAGAGCTTGCGGCGGGACTCCCCGTCCTGTTTCATGAGGGAGCAGTGGTGCCCGTAGCGCGGAAGCGGAAAACCGAGTGCAGCGAATAACTCGATATGGATGGGCAAACTTGCGATCCAATCCTCGCCGCGAATGACGACCGTCGTGCGCATGAAGTGGTCGTCGATGGCGTGGGCAAAGTGATATGTGGGAATGCCGTCCGATTTCAGGATGACGACGTCCTGATCGTTTTCGGGCACGGTGATGTCCCCCTTGATCTCATCGTGGAACTTGTGCTTGATCTCGGGATTGCCCATCGAGCGAAGGCGGATGACAAAGGGCTTGCCGGCATCGAGATTTCGATATATTTCCTCTTCTGAGAGGTTGCGGCACTTGGCGTATTTGCCATAGTAGCCCGTAATTTCCTTATTCTTGGTCTGCTCCTCGCGCAGAGCCGTGAGGTCGTCCTCTGTGCAAAAGCAGGGATATGCCCGCCCCTCTTCAATGAGTTTCTTTGCGAATGCACGGTAAATTTCGGCGCGACGGCGTTGATACCACGGCGCATATGTCTCATCGCCGCCTATCTCCGCGCCCTCGTCAAATTTCACATCGAAATAATTGAGCGCGCTGATGACTGCCTCGACGGCCCCCTCCACCTTGCGCTTCAAGTCGGTATCCTCGATGCGAAGATACACGATGCCTCCGCTCCTATGTGCGATGCGCTCGTCGGTGATCGCGCTGAACAGGTTGCCGAGGTGGATAAACCCCGTCGGCGAAGGGGCAAGGCGGGTCACCTCCGCGCCCTTGGGCAAGTTTCTGGGGGGATACTGCGCCTCATACGTTTCAAGTGTGGGGTAATCCCCGGGGAGCAAGCGCTCCGCTAAGGCATGATAATTCATATTCTTCCTCCTGATGATTCCTGAAAAATATCCGTAAAATAGCCGCTCGGGGAGATCGGTTCGCCTCCCGCGATGAGATGATGACAGTCACCGATACGCTCGGCGCGAAAATAGGCCTCGTCGTCCCGCCGTTCCTCGGAATTCAAAACCGTGACGGACGTTGGCGCGAGAAACAGGCCGTGCCACAGCGCCTCCGCGGAAATGTTGAGAAGATGGGACAAAAATACCATTGTGACCCCGAAGTGACAAAAAATGACGATGGTCTTATCTGAATGCTCCTTCACACGGTACATTCTGCCGTCGCGCATATAGCCGTAGCTTGCGAGCAAAGCGTCGAGCGAAGCGCACGTCTCTTCATAGGCGTCGCGAACATGGCATACCTCGGGAAGGTCAAGCCAAGCTGTCTCGCGGAAATTTTCATCGCGCCCCGTCCAATCGGCGGGATAAAAATCCCACACGAGGGAGAGCTTGCCCTCCTTTTCGGCCTCGGCGAAGAAGAACTCCTGCGCCCAATCGAGAACAGACGCCTCTTTCCCCCAGACGGCAAGGCAGGGCTGCGCCGTCTCTTTGGCACGGCCGAGCGGAGAAGTATACACATCGTCGACATGCCAATTCTTTGCGCGAAGAGCCAAAAGTTCCGCCTCGCGGCGCCCCTTGGGCGTGAGGGAATCGTGCACGTAATCGGGATCGCCGTGGCGGATCAAGATCAATCTCACAGTGCATCCTCCATTAAGTAAATACTCTCGGGCGCGATCTCCGCGAGCCCGTTCTCAATCTCGTGAACAAGGGCGACTGCACGCGCCATTCTCGGACATGGTATGCCCTTTTTTTGTCCTGCTTGCACAACGGCACCTGCGACAAAGTCTACATCGCAGCGTTTTCCCGCCATAATATCACGGAGCATACCGGACTTGATCGCGGCATGTTTCCTCATCGCAAAGGGAAGAACCAGCCCCGCAAACGGGCTTGAAGCATATTTCAAGATATCGTGCCCGTTTTGCACGAGACGGGTGCAGCCGTATGCCTTCGCGACTGCGACCGTCTCCCGCATGAGCGCAAGCGCCTGTTTCCTGTATTTGACGGAGATCTGCCCGAATGTACAGCCCGTAATGGCAGAAATGGTGGAAAAAGCGGCATTGACGACAAGTTTAGAAAAACGGATCTCGGCAAGGTCGCCCTCGGTGACGAAAAAGGCCTGCCCAAGGAGAGAAACGAGTTCCCCGAGCCGCTCCCCCTTGCCGTATGCTCCGATCGCAAGGCGCTTCCGACTCTCGGACGAGGTGACTTTCAATTCTCCGTCCGAAAGTTCGGCGCCCCACCCGAGCGCACAGCCGTAGACGCGGTCGGCCCCGAGCACCTCCGCAAGCCCTGCCTCCGGAAGACCGTTCTGCACGGTGACGAGCACGCCGTCAGAGGCAAGGAAATTTTGTAAAAATTCTGCGATCAAACGATTGTCGCGCTGCTTCGTCGCAAGAAAGATGACGTCGTAGGCCCCTACCATGTCCGCGGGAAGACACGCGTCAAGCCCTTGCTGCTGTAAATTTCGGACCTGCGCGGCATTGCGTGTTACAAAGGTACAGGAAATGCCAGCCTTCCCGAGTTCAAGGCCGAGGCTTGTTCCCATCGCCCCGGCGCCGTAAATACAAATTCTCATTTGCCGTTTAATTCACGGAGAATTTTTTCCGCGATCTCCTCCGTCGTCAATGTATTCACGTCCACCGTGATGTCCGCATAGCGCTCATAGAGCGGCACGCGCTCGCCGTATAGCCCGCGGATCGTTCGGATATTGCCTCGCATCACAACGCCGCGCGCAACAAAGTCCGGGATGCGCTTCTCTATGCAGTCACAGGAAAGTTTCAGATAGACGGCCGTTCCGAGCTCTTTGAGGTGTGCCATCGCACGCGCAGAGTAGACGGCGCTCCCGCCGGGTGCCAACACAAAGCCGCCTTCGGGCGCAAAGGAGCACAGGATCTCCTCTTCGAGGGCCAAAAATCCCTCCGTGCCACGCTCCTCGATGAGGCGGTGCAGGGGTTTTCCCGTCTGCTCCCTTATGAGACTGTCTCCGTCTGTAAACGGGATATGGCACCGTTTGGCCAAATTCTTTCCCGTCGTGCTTTTGCCGCAGGCGGGCATGCCGATAAGGACGAGCCGATACATGCACTTATTGTACCTTTCCGCAACCAAAATGTCAAGCACACAGCCCCGCCGCACGAAAAAATACAGGAAATTTTTTCTTCCCACAGATGTTAAAGACTTGACAACCGCCAAGGAATGCGTTACAATAAACAAAAAACAAGGAGAGAGTTATGAAAAAGAAACTTTCAGTTGTTGTAACCGCTCTGGCCATCGTTGCAGTATTGCTCGTCGGCCTCTGCGCGTGCGGCTCCGCCTGGGGCAAGATTAAGTCGGCCTATGAGAATGAAGGCTACCATGAGATCGAACTCACCGAGGCATTGAAAAAGGCGTTCGGTGTCAAGGATGAGGATGTAAAAGAAGCGGACGCCACCGTTCACTTCCTCACGACGGCCCAGCTGTCCGAGGATCCCACCATTTCCGAGCTCGCGGGTCTTGTCACCGCAAAGTATGCGATCGTTTGGGAATATACGAACGTCGACGAGCTCCAAAAGCACTACAAAGAGGATCTTTCCGAATCGGATAAGGAGAAGTTCGACGAGCTTTGGGAGAAATATCAGCAAAGCGACGTCGTCAACGAAAACTGCGTGCTCATCTTCGGAGACCAAAAGATCTTCAAGGGGACCAAGTAAATTTTCAGCCGAGATAATTCCCTGTTTCATGGGGAATTATTTTTTATTTTTGAAAAACAGGCCAAAAAAAGTTGTCAACAAGAGGACGATATGGTATAATATTACCCGTATTTCGGTAAGAAAGAGGATCGAGTTCCATGAATTTACTGTCTATCATCTCAAATTTACTCATTGACGCTTCGGACTTTGCAGGTACCGAGGCCTCATTCGTGACCTATCGCGCAGTCAGCCTTGCCCTCATCATTGCCATGGGCGTCGCTGCACTCGCCGCCATCGTGCTCGTCATGCTCACGCCCGGGAATTCACAGGGCATCGACGCGCTGGGCGGATCGAGCGAGACCTTCTACGGGAAGAACAAGGGAAAATCCACCGAGGCGAAGCTGAAAATGTGGACGCTCATCTGTCTCGGCGTTCTCGGCGTGTTTGCCATTACGTTCTTCATCCTTCAGATCCCTGCGATCTGGGGCCTTGCTTTCTGAGAACAACTGCGAATCATCACTGCGGGCGGGCATCGTGCTTGCCCGCTTTTTCATCCAAGGAGAATGCTTTGAACGCAAAACAATCGCTTCTGAATCAGATCCTGTGCGGCGAATTCGCACTGCTTACGGACGCCGAAATCGCAAGACGGCTCAGGCTCGGGAGGCGCGAATCGCTCGCCGTAAAGGACATGCTCTTATCCCTCGTGCGGACGGGAGAACTTTTGACGGATACGCGCGGGCGGTTCGGAACGGCCGAGCAATTCGGCGCTAAGAAGGGCGTCTTCACCGGAAACGAGCGCGGGTTCGGGTTTTTCGTGCCCGACGACGGTTCGCAGGACCTCTTTATCCCCCACCGCGCGACGCTCGGCGCCCTGCACCTCGATACCGTTCTCGCGATCCCCGTCCAAGGAAGATCGGACGACGAGGGCGAGATCCTCGCAATTCTCGACAGGGGTTACCGCGAGGTCGTCGGGACCTGCCTTCGGGACGGGCAGACGATCTTCGTGCGGCCCGACGAAAAAAAATTCTCTACCGATATCCTCATCGCGGGGCATGGCAGGAGAATGCGGGCTGTCGGCTCTAAAGTCGTCGTGCGCATCACCTCCTATTCCCCTCTCATGGGTGAGATCGCGGAAGTGCTCGGCGAGAGCGGCGATCTCTTCACCGAGGAACTTGCCCTCATCCGCGCCCACAATTTGAGGGAGGAATTCCCAGAAGAAGTCCTGCGCGAGGCCGAAAAACAGGCAAAGCGGAAGACGGCGGCCGAAATCGGAGGACGGCTGGATCTGCGGGGCGAGTGCATCATCACCATTGACGGGGAGGACACGCGCGACATCGACGACGCCATCTCCGTCAAGAAAACAGGGAAAAACTTCGAGCTCGGCGTGCACATCGCAGATGTCTCACACTATGTCAAGCGCAATTCCCCCCTCGACCGCGAAGCATTCGAACGGGGAACAAGCGTATACTTTCCAGACCGCGTCCTGCCCATGCTCCCGCCTGCGCTCTCCAACGATATCTGCTCGCTCAATGAGGGCGTGGACCGCCTCACGCTCTCCTGCCTCATGACGGTAAGCCCGCAAGGGAAGGTGCTCAAAAGGCGCATCGTTCCCTCCGTCATCAACTCCTCGCACCGCATGACCTACACCGACGTCACGCGCATTGCCGAGGGAGATCCCGAAGCCGTCGCTGCATATCCAGATCTTGCAGGGCTCGTCGCCACCGCCGTAGAGCTTACCCATATTTTGAAAAATGCACGGGAAAAGCGGGGCGGGGTAGAGCTCGACATCCAAGAGGCGAAGATCTTATACGATGACGGGCGCATCGACATTCCCGACTTCAAGCGCACGATCTCGCACGACATGATCGAGCAGTTCATGGTGCTCGCCAACGAGAGCGTCGCGGCCATCATGACGGAGATGCGCATGCCCTTTGTTTACCGCGTCCACGAAAAGCCGTCGGAGGAGAAGGCCGAGGACTTCCTCACATTTCTCAAAGAGCTCGGCATCAATGCCAAGTTTGACGCCGCGAATGTCTCCCCCGCCGACTATCAGGAACTTTTGAACGGCTTGGAGGGCTCTCCGCTCTATCCCCTCGTCAACCGCGTCATGCTCCGCTCGATGATGAAGGCACAGTATTCGCCCGTCAATCTCGGGCACTTCGGGCTCGCCTCGGAATGCTACTGCCACTTCACCTCCCCCATCCGCCGCTATCCCGATCTCTGTATCCACCGCATCATCAAAGAGGCGCTCACGGATCCCGCAAAGGCCGCGGAAAACTATCGGGACTTTGTAAAACAGGCGGCCATCCGCTCCTCCATGACGGAGAAAAATGCCGCTGACGCCGAGCGGGACGTCGACGCCCTCTACATTGTCGCCTATATGCAGGATAAGATCGGGGAGGAATACGACGCCACAGTCTCGGGGGTGACGGGTTTCGGTCTCTTTGCCGAGTTCGCAAACACCGTCGAGGGCTTCCTGCCGTTGGAGACCCTTCCCGACGATCATTATGAATTTCTCGATACGCACTACATTCTCAAGGGCATGCACAACGCGTTTTCGCTGGGCATGAGGGTGCGGGTGCGCGTTGACGGCGTCGATTGGGGCGCCCGAAGAGTTCTGTTCGGATTGGTGAAAAAACTATGAAAATCATTGCAGTCAACCGTTCTGCTTCCTTTGAATACTTTATCCAGGAGAAATTCGAGGCGGGGATCGTTCTCGAAGGTGCAGAGGTAAAGTCGCTCCGCGCAGGCAAAGCCTCCATCGGGGAGAGCTTCTGTGAAGTGCGCGGCGGGGAAGTCTACATCAAAAACATGCACATCGCACTCTACGATAAGAGCGGCGCCTTTTCCACGCGCGATTCGAGAAAGGACAGGAAGCTCCTGCTCCACCGCGCGGAGATCTTCAAGATCGTGGGGAAGGTCAATGAGCGCGGCTTCACCCTCGTCCCCCTCAAGATCTATTTCAAGGACGCACTCGTGAAGGTCGAGATCGCCCTCTGCAAGGGTAAACACGCCTACGATAAAAAGCAGTCCATCAAGGAACGCGACTTAAAGCGCGAAATGGACCGCGCCTCCTCTTCCTATTGAGCGAATCGAGATCTGCAAAAAACCGGCATAACTGCTTATTCTTCGCAAAGGGCTTGACAATTTTTCCAAATTGTGCTATACTCTTAACAAACGGAGTGCAGACATGGATAAATACGATTTGCTCAAACTCGATCACCAGCTTTGCTTTCCACTGTATGCGGCGTCAAAAGACATCATACGCAGATACCGTCCCTACCTCGACCCTCTCGGGCTCACTTACACCCAATACCTCGCGATGATGGTACTGTGGGAGCACGGGGAAGTCAGCGTGAAAGAACTCGGCGAAAAACTCTATCTCGATTCGGGGACCCTCACCCCCATGCTCAAAATGCTCGAGCTAAAGGGCTTTGTACAGAGAAAGCGTTCAAGGGAGGATGAGCGCGTCTTGCTCGTATCGCTCACGGAGCGCGGGGCGGTTTTGCGGGAAGAGGCGATCAAGGTCCCGCAACAGCTCGAGCGGTGCCTCCCCCTTTCCGACAAGGAATGCAACGAGCTCTACCACCTTCTCTATAAGATTTTGGATGCCCCGCAAAATGAGTAAAAAGTATCCCGTACAGAAATGTACGGGAATTTTTATCGTTTGTATTTGGGCCGCGGCGAAAGCTATTCGTTGATGGCCTTGATGAGGGAGCTTTCGATGGCGCGCTTGAGCTCGTCATATTTGACGCCCGGCTTGGCTTCGTAGAGCTTTTTGTTCTCATCGAAAATAGACGGGACATAGTAGTAGTCAAATTTTTGGGCGAAACCGTAGTTCAGATCCTCGTCGATCCAATCGATCTTGATCCCGTAGAACTCGCGGTGTTGCTGCATGAGTTCGTCGATCGCCCTTTGTGCCCAGCGGCAATACGGGCAACCGGGCAGGTAGAACAGCCTGAGATACTTGACGCGGAAGAGGAACCAATCTTTGTAGATGCTCTCAGGCACATGCGTATGCACGGGGCGCCCGTCGGGATTCCAATTTTGGTAGCGCTCCACCTCCCGCTCAATGGTCGTGGACGAAAAAGATCCACCCGAGCGATGGAAGTTGAAAGCTTCGTCCTCGGGCGTTACGAAAGAATCCCTCTCGATCTCCTTCCCCATACCGCATACCCAGCCCTTTTGCGGTTCTCCCTCACAAAAGATCTCTACATTCTCACAGCCCTTGAAGGCGTCCCGCTCGATGGTGACGACGCTCTTCGGGATATACACCCTCTTGATGGCGTAGCTGTTCATGAAGGCTTCCTTGCCGATGTGCGTCACGGTATCGGGGATGACAAAATCCTGAAAGGTAGTTTGGTTCGCCATTGCCCTGCTCGGGATCTCCGTCGTAAAATCACACCACATACTGTTTCCTCCTCTCTGTGTTCAGTATACCGCCGATCGCTCCAAAAGTCAACCTCTGTTGCAAGAAATTACTCACGTTTTACACTGAAATTTGGGGTCTTCTATTCCTCCATAACGGATCTCAGCGAGAGCTTTTTGATCCTCTTTGCATATAAGAAGAGAATGAACTCGTACAGGGCGACAAATGCAATGGCGGCGATGATCAGCGCTTTCCAGTCGAACGTGTAAGCGGGGATCTCAACATCGGCAAAGAATACGCCGAGCATCAGTTTCAAAAGTGCGAATTGATAAATCGTTCCGACGACAAATCCGATATACGAAAACGGACGATATGCGCCGAGAATACGATCGGAACAAACGCTATCTTCATAGCCGAAGATGCGCATCATGGCGATCGTCTTTGCGTTGCCCTTTACGACACTTGAAAGGGACATCAAAAGCGTCATGAACGCCAAAATCAATCCGATCATAAGGATTATCCACGCAAATGTTTCGCTTGCAAGATCGGACATGGAAAGGGACATCTGCACCATAGACGAAAAGCAAAATGCGGAAAACGCGATCAAAAATATAAGTAATTTTTTACTTTTCAACGTTGCGCTCCGTAATCCTTTCAAAAAAGACTCGTCTTTTTCTTTATGCGCTTTGATTGCCTTTGTGCAGTTTCCCCGTAATAAATTCAACACGGGAGCTTTCAATTTCCAAATAGCATATAGCACCGCAAGTCCCGCAAAGGCAAGCGTAGGCAATACGATCAAATAAATCGGTAATTCGAAGTGAAAATGCACTGCCATCTCCGGCAAAATTCCGTCTGCATTTTGAACGCGGTAGAAGGTGGGCATATAGAGGTACGCCGCAACAAAACCGATTGCCGTACCGAAAAACACGCTGAGTCCGAATATCCAAAAATGTTTCGCGACCGAAAATCTCGAATAGCCTATAGCTTTAAGGATCCCGAGCTCTCTGCCGTGGGCGTCGATATAGTTTTTGAGATAAAAGACAAGCAACACGACCGACGTCAGCGCAAGACCGCATCCCGAAATGGCGGCGATGGCTTTCCCCATAGAGAGTTGGGCATTGTATAAGGGCATGGCGGCGTCGGGAATGTTTTCGAGAGAATTTAGGTCGAGATCATAACTTAAAAACAGGGTGCAGACGAACGCCGCACAGCATACGACAATGGAAATGCCGATGAATTTCAAAGCGTCTTTGATTCCGATCACCATTTTTACCACCCGATTTCATACGCCGATTTTTGCTCGTTGTTATGCTGAACTTCCAAAACAGTCCCGCTGTTCAACCTCACGACGGTATCCGCCATATCTGCGATATTTTGATTGTGCGTTACCATAATTACAGTGACACCGCTGCTTCTTTGTAATTTTGAAATGCAGTCCAAAATCTGTCTGCCTGTCGCCTCGTCGAGCGCACCCGTCGGCTCGTCGCAAAACAACACTTTAGGCTTTTTGGCAAGCGCACGGGCGATGGCTACCCTTTGTTGCTCCCCGCCCGAAAGCTCGCTCGGATATTTTTTGCATTTCTCGGCAAGCCCGACAGCCTCTATCACCTCGGCGTAATTTTTATTTCCCGCAAGGTCTGCCCCCATGCGCACATTCTTCTCGACACTCAAATGGGGTAGCAGATAATATTGCTGAAAGATAAAACCCACTTGTGCCTTACGGAACCTTGTGAGCTCGGAATCGGAGAATCGCGAAATATCCGTTCCGTCATAGAGGACAGAGCCGCTATCGGCACGTTCCAAACCTGAAAGAACGTTGAGAAGCGTGGATTTCCCCGAACCCGAAGCTCCGAGGATCACGACGAATTTCCCGTCTGAAACATTGAGCTCAACGCTCTTTAACACTTCCTGCCGATTTGCGCCGCTCCCGTAATATTTGCAAATTTCTTTTGCGGCAATCATAGTTTCTCCCCTGCCTTGACTTCTTTTAACAGCGCGATGAAAATCTCGGTGAGCATATTTCCGATCTCTTCCATCGTCAACGAGCACAGCCGTGTCGCACAAAGTACCGCAATGCCGTGGGAATATACCCATAAGTGCTTGTAGATTCTTTCGGCGTTCATGTCGGACAGCCCGTACGTCTTGACCGAAGACAGAATGATCGGATAATTGTTGTCGATTGTGGGCAAAACGTTTTCCAGCGTTGGCTTTTGCTCCTTTTCGGTCATAAACAAAAGTTGGAACAGTTTCGGCTCTTTGATGGCAAATGCGATATATTGCATTCCGACCCCCTTAAAGGCAGGGGTATCCTTGAGGCCTTCCGTAATATACCCGTCATAAAGCCGATATGCGGCTTTTACCGTTTCACGCATTACATCTTCCATGTTATCGAATACGGTAAAAATCGGGCAAGCGGAACTTCCGAGTTTTTTTGCGAGCGCACGGGCAGTTAGTTCACTTGCGCCGTCTTCTCTGATAATGTCAAGAGCGGCACTCACAATTTGTTCTTTGCTGAATTTTGCTTTCGGCGGCATAAAATCTCCTTTTTGTTCTATATCAATCGTTCTATAACATATGTTCTATTATAATTTGTTTTTCTTGTATTGTCAAGAAATTTTGGAAAGAATTTTTTCAAAGCAAAAGAATAGGCAGAAACGAATGCTTCTGCCTATTTTGATTGGTCTCCCCGCTGACCTCTCGTCAAAGAAAAAAGTTTTTCTCTTATATCGCCTTCGCCATAAAATTTTTATAACGGATCATTCCGTTAGGGGCGGGGAAGGAAATTGACATCTCTTGGCGATATAGAATAATTGGTTTAGCCCCTTAGTAGATGTCCAATCTAAAGTAAACATTTAATGTCATCAAATGCATTTTATGGCACGGGGCAGGTTCAAAATTTTTTTCAAAATCGTGTACCTCCAACTATTTATTGCTTAAATTATATCATTTTTAATGGTTAATGTCAACGATTCCACAGTGCCATGGGAGATTATTCTTTTAGACTTGATTTTATATGCGTGTTTATGATATAATCATGGTGCGCCAAAAAATAAATATTGTTGCGGGAATCATCATAAAAATGGCAATGCAACCAATAATATCGCAATAGTTGGTGGCTGCAACCGATAGATTTATGTTATTATGAGGCCAAGAAATGTTGGAGGTAATTATGTTTGTCGATTTATTGGCAGAGGGAGGAGCGGCAAATACAAATGTTATTTCGCTCGCTCTATTCATTATTTTATATGGTATTCTTGGTCTTGCAACATTAGGCGTTTTTATCTATTTGATAATTTTATTGATAAAAGCATTGAGGAAATATCTTCGGTCATCCGAAATCAGAACTGAAAAAGAAGAAGTAAGAAAGACATTGGGAGAAACATTAAAAGAATATCGGGTAAGATGTAATATGACGCAAGAGTTTGTGGCGGAATCTCTCGGAGTGAGTCGGCAAGCTGTATCTAAATGGGAAACCGGCTCTTCCGACCCCAGCACTGCAAACTTACTTGCATTGGCAAAGCTGTATGGTGTGTCAGCAGAAGAGTTGTTGAAAAACGTTACGGCAACTTCAAACTAAATTTCAATTGATACATGGAAGGCGAGGGCGGTTGTCTTCGCTTTTTGCAATAAAAAAACGTAAGCTGAAATGGTTCAACTTACGTTCAGATGGTGCGGATGACAGGACTTGAACCTGCATGGTCTCCCACAGGAACCTGAAACCTGCGCGTCTGCCAATTTCGCCACATCCGCATGATCTCCCGTATTTTTACACGGCCGGGAACGCCGAGGCAGAGGTCAAACCTGCAAAGCGACAACCTTTCTCCCGTCATTTTTATTCGGCACGGGCGCCGAAACGCACACGGTCAGAACTCCGTTTTGACGACATGGGTGCCGTCGGAACCGTCGAGACGCCATACCTTCCCGCCTGCGGAAATGCTCCTTACGGGCTCGCCGTCTACAAGTTCGAGCGCGGCATTGTTCTCCACGCCCCACGCGCAATACTTATTATACAACAGGATTTTGTCAAAGTCAAGCGTTCTCTCATCATAATGCGGAGAAATTTTTCCCTTGATCCAGCCCAATCCGCGATACATCGCATATTCGCCTTCGATGACGGAATCGGAATACATCTCCTCGAACCAGCAGATGGCGCCCGCCGACAGCCCCGCCACGATCACGCCGCGTTCATAGGCATCCTCAATGTACTTCAATAAGCCCGACTGCTTCCAATGTTCAAGCATGAAGACGGTATTCCCCCCGCCGACATAGAGAAAATCCGCCCTTTCGAATTTTGCCTGCATCTTGATAGGGTCGATCTCCCGCCCCACCGTGAGCGCGACATCCGTTTTGATATCGAAACAGCCCGTGTAAACCTTATGAAAGGTATTGTAATAAGGCATGCAGTCGTGGCTTGCAGTGGGAATAAAGAGACCGCAAGGCCGCCTTCCCCCCGTTTTTTGCTTCACTTCTGCGGCAAGATAGGCGTCTATCTGCATTCTTTCGGGCGAAGTTTCTCTCCCCTTGCCCTCTCCGCCCCCGATAGCAATGATGCGCTTAGCCATTTTTCCTCCGCTCCTCGGCGGCTTCTTCCTCGGCTGCCGAGATCCCCGCGGTCCTGTCTACGGGAACAGAGAAGATGACCCCGCCCGCAAGAGTTTTTGCCCCCACTTTCTCGGAGAGCGCACTCATAATGGATACGGTCGCCTCCCTCTTTGTGAGAATGAAGAGGATCTCCTGTTCCCGCATGAGGGAGATCCCGATGAACTGCTCCGCCTTGTCGTTCTGTTCCGCACGGGCACGGACGATCGTCCCGCCCGCAGCCCCCACCTGCCGCGCCGCCTCCATGGCCGCATCGACATAGTCCGCAGAAACCGCCGCTACGATCAGATCGTATTTTCTGTCTCTGTCTGTCATACGCTTCCCCCCATCGTTATTCTTATTGGACGCCGCGCCCACGATGCCGTCGGCAACTGTCTGCGAGATCCCCGTGAGCGGTATAGTAAAGGAGATGCCGCGCCCCGAAAGATACAGCGACATTTTGTGGCGGATCTCCTTCATCAGGATGCCCTCGTCGCTCTCGGGGAAGATGGATAACAGCACAGACTTGGTCGCCTCCCCGATGCCGAGATAGTCGAGAACGGCCGAGTGCGCGGTTCCTGTCCCCGTAAAGAGATAGGAAAGGCTCACGGAGCAGTCGTCGAGCACCTCTTTGAGATGTACCTCGTCGCCGCGGTTGACAATGCTGACAAGCAATTTTGCGCGGGCAAACTTCTCCCCCAAGGGCCTGGCAGCGGGGAATTTTTCACCGGCTCTCCCACCCGCCGCTTGGGACAATGGCGGGGAGACGGCCTCCGCACCGCCTTTTTTTTCTCTTTTTGGCAATTTTTTTCCGAACATCATTTGACCTCATACCGAAGGATGTGCTCCTCCGCCGTGAGAAAGTTATGTTTGATCCTGCGCGTTTTGAGCCGATACCCGATGCCGAGGATCTGAATGGAGATGAGGGGCGTCAGGGCGACAAAGGCGACGCACCCGAATGCCTGCGTCATGATGAGCGTCGTATCCCCACCGCTGAGGGTATATGAGGCCCCGATGGCGAGCGGCAATACAAACGAAGAAACCATCGCCCCGCTCGCGACGCCACCCGAATCGAACGCGATCCCCGTAAAGACTGGAGGCGTAAAGAAGGTGAGAAGAAGCGCGATGACATACCCCGGCACGAGGATCCACATGATGTCGATGCCCGTGAGGATGCGCACCATGGCGATCCCGAGGGAGATGCACACGCCGATACACAGCCCCTTCTTCATGGCGGAAGCGCTGATGGCGCCCGCGGACATGCGCTCGACTTGCTTGTTGAGGACATGCACGGCGGGCTCGGCCGCCACGACAAAGTACCCGATCAACATCCCCACAGGGATGAGCGGCCAGCCGTCCCAAAGTTTTGCAAGTTCCTCACCGATGCTCCTGCCGATCGGCATGAAGCCGACGTTTGCCCCCGCGAGAAAGAGCACGAGCCCGACGAAGGTATACAAAAATCCCATGAAGATACGCACCACAGTCCGCTTACGGAAACCGCGCGTGATGATCTGGAAGAGGAGAAAGAACACGATGATGGGCGCTATGGCAACGGCGACCTCTATGGCGTAATCGAGAAAACCGTCCAAATAGGCAAAGAGAACATCCCGCGTGGTCCGCGGAGCCTCGAAAAGAATATAGGGATAGTCGAGACTGTTCACGCGGAAGATGATGCCGAGGATGAGGACGGTGATGATGGGCCCGACGCTCGCAAGCGACACAAGACCGAAAGAATCGTTCTGCCCGTCGCCCGCGCGCAATGACGCCACCCCCACACCGAGCGAAATGATGAAGGGCACCGTCATGGGCCCCGTCGTCACGCCGCCCGCATCGAAGGAGACTGCCCAAAAGGAGGGCGAGACGAAGATGCTGAGGACAAACGCAACGGCATAGAAACCGATGAGAAGATATGAAAGGCGGATATGTAACACGATGCGTAGCATCGCAATGGACAGAAAGACACCTACCCCTACCGCAACGGTGATGATGAGAAGATAGTTTCCGAGCGGCGTCTTTTCGGCGATGGCGGGCACCTGTTGGGCAAGAATCTGGAGGTCGGGCTCGGCGAGCGTGACGACGATGCCGATGATGAACGCAACGAGCGCGATCAGCCAGATGCGCCGCGTCTTGGTGATGGCCGACCCGATCTTCTCGCCGATGACGAGCATGGACATGTCCGCACCCAATGTGAACAGTCCCATCCCGACGATGAGCAAAACAACGCCCACAAAGAAGAGGACGAAGTTGCCCGTATCGAGCGGGGTCAGCGTGAGTGCAAGCACGACGATGATGACCGCAATGGGCAAGATCGAAGTCAGCGACTCGGCGATTTTTTCGCGCAATGTCTGATTCTTCATTCAAAACAACCCCAAAAGACGTTTTAAGAAACTATTATGTCAGACATATTACTTCATATATTTGCGTTCAATGGCCGTAATTTTATCGATACGGCGCTGATGTTTCGCCTCTCCCGAGAACGGAGTCTCCAAAAACACCTTTACGATCTCGAGGGCAAGGTTTACCCCCGTGAAGGCACCCCCGAGCGCGAGAACATTGGCGTCGTTGTGCAGACGCGTCATGCGCGCCGAGAGCGGCTCCGTGCAGAGAGCGCAGCGGATCCCCGGCACTTTATTGGCGGCGATCGAGATGCCGATCCCCGTCGTGCACACGATGACTCCGCGGTCGCACTCCCCCCTCGCCACAGCCTCCGCCGCTGCGACGCCGAAGTCGGGGTAGTCGCAGGAGTCGCATGTCTTGGTCCCGAAATCAAAGATCTCGTGCCCCTCTTTTGTCAAATATTCGATCACTTGGTTTTTGAGCGTAAGCCCGCCGTGATCGCACGCCAATGCAATTTTCATGGTTTCTCTCCTTATTTTCGGTTTATAGGCGGACAGCAGTCCGCAATGATTTTCGGCATACAGCTTCGGATGACGCGAAGCGTCGCGCGGTAGACGTCGATCCCCTGCCCGTAAGGATCCGGGACCTCGACGCCGCACAGCGCGGGAAAGCTCGTCACGTTTTCAAAGCCGGAAAGGATCTTTTGCTGGGACGCCGTCATACAGATGACAAGATCTGCCTCGCGGAGGAGCTGTTCCGTCAGCTGGCGCGCGTGAAAATCCTCATCGAACGGGATCCCCGCTTCCGCAAGCGCCCTGAGGCTATTCTCGGACATGGGTGCCCCCTCTGCGGCTGCAAGCCCCATGGAGGAGACGCGATACCATCCGATCTTACGTCTTTTCAACTCCTGTCTGAGCACGGCCTCTGCCATGGGAGAACGGCAGGTATTGCCCGTACAGACAAACACGATCTTTTTATGTTTCATGTCTCGACTCCGAAGGCGCGGTGCAGACGGTTCAGGACCCCTGCCATGACCCCGCCGTGCTCCGAGGGCTCGATCCCGATGAGAAGCGTCGCCCGCGCCTCCCCCTTTCGAAGGAGCAGATACAGGCGGCGTGCCATTTCCTCGGGCGTCCCGCCCAAATCAAGCGTTTCAAACCCCCGCAAAAGGGCGCAGACCGCACTCTCGCACAGAAAACAGGGCGAGCCGCTCCTTGCCTCGTCTTCATAGCATGCCATCGCTTCATCCAACCTACTGCGCGGGAAATATGCCGTCTTACAACGGGGAGAGTAATGCTTATACGCCATACCCGGGCTCTTGGGCCTCTCGCCCTCCTTCATCTTGTAGACGCCGCAATCCCCCGCAACGGCCGCGACAGCCTCCCGCGTGACGAGCCCCTCCCGCAGAATGACGGGGATCTCCCCCGTGCAATCGAGGACGGTGCTCTCGATCCCGCCGTTACAGGCGCCGCCGTCGAGGATGAGCGGAATCTTCCCGTTGAAATCATCATAGACATGCCGCGCGGTGACGGGCGAAACGTGTTTGGAAAGGTTGGCGCTGGGCGCCGCAATGGGCAGGTCCGCCTCGCGCAGGAATGCCTGTGCCGCGGGCGACGAGGGAACGCGGATGGCAAGCGTATCCAGCCCGCAGGAGACATATTTCGAGACTTTTCCCTTAGAGGGATACACCATGGTGAGCGGTCCGGGGAGAAAGGCGCTCCGAAGCAATGCCGCGTAGGGCGGTTCCCCGTCGATGAGCCGTGTGATATCGTAATCGCGGTGCACATGCACGATGAGCGGGTTATCGGCCGGTCTTCCCTTGAGGGCATAGATCTTTTGCACTGCCTCATCCGAAAAGGCATTGGCGCCCAAGCCGTATACCGTTTCGGTGTGAAAGGCGACGACTTCGCCCGCTTCAATATACTTCTTTGCAAGTTCGAGCCACCCGCTTGAGGGGGCCAGGATCTTCGTTTGCATCTCAATCAAAGGGAATGTCCCCTTCTCCGCCCGCCGGGAAGGCCTCGTCGGGGTCGGCGAGCTCGGGCTGTTTTTTCGTATAGACGGGCTCCTCGCGCGGCTTGCCCTGTTCTTCCACCTCGACAAATTTGGTCGTTTCACCGATGAATTTCAGCTGGATACGGACATCCGATCTGCCGTTTCTGTGCTTGGCGATCTGCAGATAGGCGCCGCCCTTCACGATGTTCCCCTTGGCGAATTCCTCCGAGGTCGCCCCGACGTCGGGACGGTTGATGAACATGACGAGGTCCGCGTCCTGCTCGATGGCCCCCGACTCGCGGAGGTCGGAGAGTTGCGGCTCCTTGGTCTGGATACGCCTGAGCTGGGAAAGCGCGATGACGGGAACGTCGAGCTCCTTGGCCATGATCTTCAGAAATCTCGTGATGGAGGCGATCTCCTGTTGTCTGTTATACTCCCCGCCCCCCGACCGCTCGTCGCTCTGCATGAGCTGGATGTAGTCGATCATGACGAGATCCAATTTCCCCTCGGACGCCTTCAAGCGCCTGCATTTGGAAAGGATCTCCGAGGGTTTGATGCTCGAAGAGTCGTCGATGTAGATCTTGCTTGCGCGCAACCTGTCGCTCGCAGAGAGAAGCCGTTTCCAATCCTGCCCGCGCAGCACACCCGAGAGCGCCCTCTCCATGCTCGTCTCGGAATAGGCGCAGAGCAGCCTTTGCGTGATCTCACTGCGCGGCATTTCGAGGGAGAAGACGGCGGCCGTCTTGCCCTGCCTGAGGCAGGCATACTCGACGATGTTCATCGCGAGCGACGTCTTTCCCATACCGGGGCGGGCGGCGATGATGACGAGGCTGCCCTTTTGCAGGCCGTGCGTGACGCTGTCGAGCTGCGGGAAGCCCGTCTCCAATCCGCGGAAGACCGTCGGGTCGTGCTCGATCTGCTCGAATTTATCAATGATCTGCGAGAGAACGGCGCCGTCGGAGAGGTTGGAAAGCGTGTTCCCGTCCTCTTGCTGGGAAATATCGAAAATCTTTTTCTCGGCGAAATCAATGGCCGAGCGCTCCTCGGGCGACTGCACACTGTTCTCCGCGATGTCGCGGGAGGCACGGATGAGCGACCTGTTCACGGCGTCTCTGCGCACGATGGCAAAATACTGCTTGTAGTTTGCGACCGAGGGAAGGTTCCCTGAGAGCTCGGTGACGGTCTGCAATCCCCCCGCACGCTCCAGCGTTCCGTCGCGCGTGAGCTGGTCGATGAGCGTCACGGTATCCACCGTCTTGTGGTCGGCCATGATGCGCTTCATTGCAGTGAGGATCAAACGGTGCGATTCCTGATAAAAATCCTCTTCCCTGAGCGATTCGAGAACATCCGACTGCACCTCTTCATCTAAAATGAGACACCCGAGCAGGGCGGCTTCGGCGTCGAGGTTGTGCGGCATTTGGTTATTCGGCATGAGTTATCTCCCGTAGAAAAGAATGTTACGAAAGTGCTTCGAAGCGGTCGAGCGCGTCTTGGAATTCGGCCAGCGCCGCCTTGAAGGGCGCCTCCGTCGTGAGATCCGCTCCCGCAAGTTTCAACAGCGAGACGGGATCGGTGGAGCATCCGCCCTTTAAGAAGCGCTTGTAGTCCTCGACGGCCTTCTCCCCCTCCTTGAGGATGCGGTTGGCGATGCAGATGGCCGCCGTGATGCCCGTCGCGTATTTATAGACATAGAACGAGCGGTAGAAGTGCGGGATGCGCGCCCATTCATAGGAGATCTCCTCGTCGTGGACGACGGCGTCACCGTAATACTTCTTGTTGAGCCCAAGATACAGCTCGGAGAGGTTGTCCTTGTTGAGCGGTTCGCCCCCCTCCGCAAGCGCATGCGCCTTCTCCTCGAATTCCGCGAACTGCGTCTGGCGGAAGAGGGTCGTGCGGATCATATCGAGAAAGTAATTGAGCAGATATTTTTCGAGCTTCTTGTCTTCCGTAGTCTTCAGGAGATATTTCAGGAGCAAGACTTCGTTGACCGTCGAGGCGACCTCGGCGACAAAGATGCGGTAATCGGACTTCGCATACGGCTCGTAGGTGTTGGAGTAGTGGGAATGCAACGAGTGCCCCATCTCATGGGCGATGGTGAAGACGTCGTGCGTCGTGGGACGGTAGTTGAGAAGCACGAAGGGATGGTTGCCGTAGATGCCGATGGAATAGGCGCCGCTCCGCTTTCCGTCCGTCTCCTCCACGTCGATCCAGCCCTCGTCTCTCCCCTTTTTGAAGAGCTCGAGGTATTCCGTTCCGAGGGGCGCGAGCCCTTTGAGGCAGAGTTCAAATGCCTCTTCAAAGGAGAGTTTGAGCTCGGCGTCCTCCACGAGGGAGGGATAGATGTCGTACATGTGCATCTCTTCGAGGCCCATCACCTTCTTGCGGAGGGCCATATAGCGGTGCATGACGGGCGTGGCGGCATTGACGCATTCCACGAGCCGTTCATAGACGCCCGGCGCGACGTCCTCTTCGAAGAGGGCCTTCTCGAGACAGCTCCCGTATCCGCGCACCGTTTGATAGAAGATGTCTGCCTTGACGTTGCCGTAATACGTCGTCGCGAGGGTGTTCAAGATCTTACGGTAAGCGGAATAATAGAGTTTGAAGGCTTCGGCGCGCTTCGCACGGTCGGAACCGTTCATGATGACGGAATACATGCCGTGGGAGAGGCGGATCTTCTCCCCCTCATACTCCATCTCGGGAAGATCGAGCTCGGCGTTGTCGAGCATTTCAAAGACGTCCCCCGCGACGTTGAGCGGTTCGCCCGCATGGGTCAGGATGACCTCCTCGCGCTCGGAGAGCGTGTATTTTTTGCTCGCCTTGGTGCGGGAGAGCATGTAATCGTAATCTTTGAGGCGGGGATCCGAGATGAGCGCGTCCAGCGTCTCCTCGGAGAGCGCGGTGAGCTCTGGGGTCGCAAATGCCGTTTCGGCGCCCGCCTTTGTCAGAAGCGACAAGATCTTGGCGAGATACGAATTGTATTTGGTGACGCGCACATCCTCATCGTGTTTGAGGAAGGCATACAGATACACCCGCATGGCCGCGATGCTGAATGCCTCCTCGGCCTTGAAATAGGCGAGGATGTTCTCCGCGGTGTGCAATGTCCCGCGGTATTTGGAGAAGTCTATCCTGCCCTCCAGCTCGGAAAACGCCTTTTCCCATGCCTCATCGGAGGGGAAGACATCTTCGACATGCCACTTATACTTTGCCTGTACGTCCTTTCTTTCCATAATCATTTACTCCTTGAAATCGTAATCCTGCGGCAAGACGGGAATACGGGCAAAGCGCCCGCCGCCCGCGATGCCTTACTCAAGAATTTCATACTCGATGAGCAGGTTGCCCTGCGTAACAATATGCACGGGGACTCCCACCTCGAAGGGCGGGAAATCCTTTTCTCCGTCCACGAAGATCTGGCGACGGAGAAGTTCATCCTTCTTGATGTTCTTGACGGCAAAGACGGCCACGTTGCAGTCGACGCCGTCATGCGTCACCCAATCTTCAATGTCTTCAAAGGGCACGACGGTGTGCTCTTTGAGGCCGACGGAGATGAATTTGAGCATTTTGAAGTAGGCGTTGCAGCGCTTATACTTGATCCCCATGAAGGGAAACATGAAGATCATGTAGGCCGCGATCGCGACGCACACCGCCGCGATGACCCACGGTCCCGCGGGATCTTGGAACGGGAGCTGGGTATAGAAGATCGTCAGCCCCAAGAATACCGCGAAAGCCGCCGCCGTGACGCCCCAAAAGACGGCAAGGATCTTCCGCCGTTGTATGCAGCACTCCCACAGGTCTGCATCCCGATAGAGTTTTACCATATCTTCCTCACTTTGAGATGAAGAGCACGCCGAGCGTATTCCTGCCGCAGTGGCCCGTGATGACGGAGCCCGCAACAGTCTCGAGCACCTCGTTGAACGAGAACTTTTCGGCGACCTTCTGCTTTGCAAATTCCACGAGCTCGGGGTCGGCGGTGCTGTGCGTGACGAAACAGCGGGTCTTGTCGTAGGCGGGATACTTGGCGGCGAGGTCGTCGATGTATTTGTCGATGCACTTGGTCATACTGCCGCGGTACTTCGTCTCCGCGACGAGCTGTCCGTCCTGCATCTCGATGAGGGGATGGATCTTGAGGACGTTTGCGGCGTACATCGTCATGCGCGAGCACCTGCCCCCTTTGTAAAGATAGTCGAGGCGGTCGGGGATGAAGGAAGTGTTTACCTTGGCCCGCAACAGATTGGTCTCCACGACGATCTCCTCGGCACTCTTGCCCTCGCGGACCATGTCCGAAGCCTTCATGACGAGCAGGCCCTGCCCCGAAGAGAGCGCCTTGGTGTCGACGACATACACGCTCCCGGGGAAATTCTTGGCGGCCTCGGCGGCATACAGATGCGAAGAGGAAGATTTCGCGGAAATATTGTAGTGGATGACCGTCTTGCCCTCGTCTACATACTTTCCGAAGAACTCCTCGAAGTCGGCAATGCTCGGCGCGGCCGTCTTGGGGAGCCCGCCCGTCTTTTCGTAGTAATCGAAGATATCCTGCGGGACGATGGTGACGCCGTCGAGGAATGACTTCTCGCCGAGGATCACGGAGAGAGGCATGATCCCGATGCCGCGCTCTTGGATATGGGGACCGAGATCGCAAGTACTGTCAGCGGTGAGTTGGATGTTCATATATTTCTCCTTAATATTTCTTCCTGATTTATGTTAATTCGGATCGACCGCAAGAAAGGTGCGCACGAAAAAGGCTTCAGCCGCCGCCCATCCGCTTGCCGGCTGTAAATTCCAGCCGCAGACGACGCCGAAGATCTCGTCTTCGGTGAGAGAGGACGGGAGGATGCGCGAATCCGCACTGATCTCGCGGTTGTCCCCCATCACGAAGATCTCGTCTTCCCCGAGAACGACTTCTCCGAACTTGATCTTATAGGAGGGATCGGGCTTGACATAGTCCTCTTCAAGGGGAGTATATGTCTGCTCGCCTGCCTTTTTCAGGTAGACGACGCCGTCCTCCGCATAGATGCTGTCGCCCTCCTTTGCGATGAGGCGCTTGATGATCTTGTCGTCGCTGAAAGAGGGATTTCCCGAGACGTCCACGATGATGATGTCTCCCCTCTCCGCTTCGGACGTGCGCCGCACATAGAGGTAGTCGCCGCCCACATATATGTGTTGCCCTACCTCCCTGCCGCCGTAGAGCGTATCGAGCATGGAGGGACCCTGAACCTGCACGACGACATAGTTTGCCGTCACCCAAAGTTTCCCGGCGATGAAGAGCATGGCAAACAAGAGGACAGCATAGCAAACGGCCCAGAGCGCATTGTCCTTCTCTGTCTTTCTCGTGAGCATTGCGGGGCGCTTCATCTTACCGCCCCAATTTTGAAATCATTCATTTCAGATCCACAAAACATTGTTGATAAGTACGTCCTCTTCTCCCGTGAAGGCGACGGACACGACGCCGGAGAAATCGCCGAGCACGGCGCCCGTCTCCGTCTTGAAGTCGTCGGCATCGAAGAGAAAGCCGTTCCATCTCCCCTTTTCGGGGACAGTCACCGTCACGGAATAGCCGACCTTTTCCTCCTCGTCGCAATAGAACGTGATGCGCAGCCTCGCCGGGACGGGCGAATAGGCGTCGAGGCGGAAGGAGGCCCCCTCCGGTGCGCGGAAACGTTGGTCTCCCACGCGATAGGAGATGAGCCCGGGAGAGGCCGCAAGCCCCTTGATCCCGCCGAAGCCGGGGAGCCTGCGCAGAGAGGAGCGCTCGCCCTCGGAGAAACAGTCGGCAATGGACGCCCTGTGGCGGAAGACGGAAAACCCGTTGTAGGCGTCCTGTTCGGAGTAGATGACGCGGCTGCGCGGACAGGTGTTGTTGTATTTTTTATCCACGGCGATCTCGAGGATCTTGGAGGTCACGGAGAACCCGTTGGAATAGCAGACGAAGGCATAGACGAGTGCCTTCCGCGTGCCGCTATATAGAGAGAGCGGGATCTTGGCGACATTGCCCTCCAGATCTTCGGGGCGGCCCATGACCCTCGTCCAATCGCGCGTCGTGTAGGCCTCGACGTTCTCGGTATAGAAGACGCCGAATTCCTTGATCTCGCCCTCGGGGTCGTAAGTATCCGTGATGATGAGATTCCCCTCTGCGTCCTCCCCGACGGAGATGGTGATGGGACGGGAGAGGAAGACGGTCCTGCCGCGGAGGTATTTATCGAGAAAGAGGTCGATATCCCTGAGGGAGTGCTCGCCGACGAGCCCGCTGCCGTGCGCGGAAAAGAGGAGCGCCTTCTCCGCCTCGGGATTGATCTGGCGGAAGGTATCGAAGACGCGGTCGAAGTTATACTTCCTGTCGTTGATCGCCGAGACGAGCAAGACGGGACACTTGACGAGCGGCGCATAGCTCTGCGAGTCGATGCCTGCGATGAAACGGTGGCGCTCCTCGTCGAGGATATGCTTCTCGTCCCCCGTGAATTTGCCGATCCCGCGATAGGCGAGCCAGCCCGCCGCACACACGGAGATCATGCACGCGAGGGGAACATAGGGCGCGAGTTTGAACAAGATCTCCCCGCCCGTGCGCAGACCGATCGCCCCGACCGCGCTCACCTCGCTCCTGCGGCGGAGAAAGTTCACCGCATACCGCGCGACCGCCGCCCACTCATACCAGCTCGTCTCCTTGGCAGACTGGTCGCAGTGGTCGATGTGTCTGCCCGCTCTCGCGAGGTTGGCATAGTCCACGATCTTGGGATAGACGGTATAATATCCCTGTGCGCGTTCACCCGAGTAGTCGACGCAGAGCACGCCGTATCCGTTGGCGGCAAACCGTCTCACGAGGCGCTCATCGAAGGGCAACCCCGCCTCGAAGAGGATCATGACGGTGGGAAAACTCTTCTTTTCCTCGGGAAAGCAGTACCGCGCGTAGATCTTGACGCGCCCAGCCCCCGAGCCGACATTGCGCCCGTAGAAATAGAGGTCGCGCCATACGATCCCATCCTCTCTTCTCTCCCCGAGCAACTCCTCGTTGGGGGGAAGGGAGTCATCGAAATCCTGCCATAGTGTGACGGGAGTCAGAATTGCCAAATTCGGTTACCTCACTCTTTGATTTTCGAACCGCTCTCCTCCGTGGCCTTCTCCACGAGGATCTTCCGGTCCACCCTGCATTTCAATTCCTCGACGTGGGAGATGATCCCGATCGTGAGGTGTTCGTTCCTGAGCCGCTCGAGGCTGTCCATCACGGTATCCACGAGCCTGTTGTCGAGTGTGCCGAAGCCCTCGTCGAGGAAAAAGAACTCGATGGGCCTGAGGGAGCGCGCGCAAATCTCCGCACCCAGCGCCAATGCGAGGGACAGCGACACCAAAAACGTCTCGCCGCCAGAGAGCGTGTAGACGGGGCGCGCCAGCCCGCTGTTGAAGTTGTCCCCCACCGTGAATCCCTTGTCGTAGCGGAGAAAATATCTGCCGTCGGTGAGCGAGAGGAGCCGCGTGCTTGCATTGACGGCGATGGTCTGGAGGTATTCCTCCGCGACGAACTCGACGAAACGGTTGCTCTCGACGAGCTTTTTGAGGAGCAGAAGCCTCTGGTAGCGGCGGTAGATCTCAGCCCGCTCGGCCGTGAGCGCCCGTTTCTCTTTGAGCCCGCCGATACAGAAACTGAGGCGGTCTTCGGCGAGGGCAAGCTCGCGGATACAGTCTTGGAGCGCCGCCTCCTTCTGTGCGATCTCGCCGCGGAGCAATGAGAGCCCCTCGGGGGTCGTATCCGAGAAATCCTCCGCGGGAAGTTCGGCGCACTTGGCCTTTGCCACGGTGTAGTCGTGTCTGAATTGTTCGTATTCGCTGCGGGCGTCCCCTTCGCCGTACTTTTCGACGAGCGCTTCAGCCTCACGGGGGGAGGAAAATCCGCCCGCCTTCATGGCCTCACGGTAGCGCACGATGCCCTCTTCGAGTGCGAGACGTGCGCCGTTTCTGCGCTCCTCTGCGGCCGCATAGGCAGTTTGGGCCGCCGTATGCGCCTCGGTGAGCCTGCGCGCGAGCAGGGAGAGCCTTCTTCTCTCCTCCTGTTTTTCCCTGAGCTGTTGCCGCAATTCCGCGGCGGAGGGCGATCCGTCCGGCTCTCCGTTCTCCCCGAGTTCCGCCGTGAGGCGTTCCCGTTCGGAGACGAGCTGTGCAGTGCGCTGTGCCCGCAGGGCGTGGGCCTCCCGCTTCTCCCGCAGGGCAAAGAGGGCGTCGCCGATCTTTTTTCTCTCCTCCTCCCGTGCCTCATAGGCACGGCAGAGCTTATCGAGATCCGCTTCTTCCCCGCGGGAAAGGGCGCGGTATTTCTCCGAGAGGGGCGTGCTGTCGGGCGATATCTCGGGATACTTTTCCGTGAGCATATCCAGTTCGTCGGAAAACTGCGCGTATTCCGCGCGGAAAAAGGCTTCTTTGCCCTCCCCCGGCAAACCCGTCAAGCCCGTCCCGCACGCCGCGAGCCGTTCTTCGAGTGCACGCTTTTCGTCTTCATAGGCAAAGACTTCCTGCCCTTCCCCATCCCCGAGCTCCCGCGAGATCTCCGCAAGGCGCCCGAGGGCACGCTCACGCGCGGCTCTGCGGACCTCTGCGGTCTCTGCCTGCGCGACGCCTGCATTGAGCGAGGCGATCTCCGCGTCGAGCCCGTCTAACCGTTCGGGGGGGAGCGCGGCGGAGGCCTCCGCCGCGGCGGCGAGCTTGGCTTCGGCCTCCCCGAACTGCCTGTCCGCCTCCTCTGCCCGTTTGCGGAGGGCGGCCCCCTCCTTGGCGGCATTGCATACGGCGACGGCACGCTCCAAGCGGGAGAGTTCGCCGCCGAGTTCCTCCATGGCGGGACGTCTTTGTTCGAGTGCGGCAAGGCGTGCCGACGCCTCCTCGGCCTCACGGCGGCGCACAAGGCGTGCCGAATAGGCCTTTTCGTCCTCGCGGAGTTTGGCGGCCTCCTGCCCGAGCGCATCTTTTCCGCTCTTCAATTCGGCGATCCGCGTCTCGAGCGCTTTGTTCCCTTCCTCCGTGATGTCCGCATAGGCCTCCAGCTTGGCATCGAGCACATCAACGCGGAGTTTGACCGCACCGCTCTGCTCGTTGATCCGCTGGGTGAGGCGCAGGCCGTATTTTTCGAGGTCGAACAGCCCCGCGATGAGGCGGAGACGTTCCCGCGCAGGCGCCTTGACGAATTGGGAAAATTCCCCCTGCGGCAGGGCGATGCACTTGGAGAAATCGTTTTGGTTGAGCCCGATGATCTGCTCTATCTTCTCATAGGCCTCCCTGACGCTCGAAGAGACGGGGATCTCTCCTCCCTCTTCCAATTCCGCCAGCGAGACGGTGTGGGCGTCGCTGCCCTGCCGCTTGAGCTTGTGCACGATACGGTAGGTCCTGCGCTTGCCCTCGAAGTAGATCTCAAAGGTAAAATCGATATATGCCTCGCGGCAACGGTAGTTGATGAACTCCGTATAGCTGTTCTGCGGCAGACGCGGCGTCGTGCCGTAGAGCGCATAGACGATGCAGTCGAGGATGGTGCTCTTGCCCGAGCCCGTATCGCCGAAGATGCCGAACAGACCGTAGTCCGTGAGCCGGCTGAAATCAATGACGGCGGGTTCGGAAAAGGAATTGATGCCGCAAAATTCGAGACGGACGGGTTTCATGCTTCCCCCTCCCCGACCAAGAGCAAAAATTCTTTGAGAAGTTCTTCGTCGGGCTCCTTTCCGTCACACTTTGCACGGTAGTATTCCTTGAAGAGCTCCTCGGCATTCAGCTGGGCACGGCACACGATGGCGGCCGTCTCCCCCTCTTTGACGAGCGGGATGAGGGAGACAAGCCCCTCGTTGGCCTCCCTGAGCCGCTTGGTATCCTCCCCCGTCAGCGGGACGGAGAGATGCAGCGTGAGTTCGATATAGCAGTCTTTGAACGGGGATATGAGTGCGACGGCGTCGTCCACGCCGTTTGCCTCCAAGCGCATGAGCTTTCTCCCCGCTTTGAGGGGGATCTCCTCCCTGACGTGCACTTCGGTCCCCTCCGTCTCGAGCAGGATGACGCACTTTTGCGTCCCCGCTTCATCGAAGGAATATTGCAGGAGCGAGCCGCTGTATCGAATGTTTTCCCCCCAGCTCTGCTTTTTATGCAGGTGGCCGAGGGCGGTGTATCCCGTCTTCGGAAAGATCTCCGCGGGCACGAGCCGTGCGCCTCCGAGCGAGATATCGCGCTCCCCCTCCGAGACTTTTCCGTTGGCCACGAAGAGATGGGAGAGCAGGATCCGCGGCATGGTGCCGTCGTAATATGCGTCCCCCTCCTCGATGAGGGCGCGGACGGTCTCTTCATACGTATCCTTCCACGCCGCCTTGATGCGCGCCTCGTTGGGATAGGGCAGGGCGTTGATGTAGACCCGCTCCTCCCCCTTGGCGATGACCGCATAGTGTTCGCCGAGAGCCACGGCGCCGACGCGGCGGCCCTCCGTCACCGCGGGGGCAACGGGCCCGCCGAAGAGATAGATGCCCTGCTCTGCCGCGAGGGGCTGGGAGGCGGACAGACGGACCCCGTCGTCGTGGTTTCCGCTCACGATGACGACCGCCCTGTCTCTTGCGAGCCGCAACAGCATGCGGTAGAAGACGGCCTCGGCCTCCGCGGGGGGCAGATAGGTATCGAAAACATCGCCGGCCACGAGGACGACATCCACGGCCTTTTCGTCGCAGATCCCGATGAGCTCTTCGAGTGCCTCGGCCTGTTCGGGGAGACGCTCCCTGTCCATGAGCCGCTTGCCGAGGTGCCAATCTGAGGTATGCAAAATTCTCATTCTGAGGTTATCTTTGAAAAAATTCCCGCGTGCGCCCAAAACACTTTGCTTTTTCGCGCACGGTATGCTATACTATTATACAACGCCCGAACGAAAAAAGCAAGCGTTGTTGGTAGATTCAGGAAAAAACTCCGCAGCGAAGGGAGGAAATTATGGCATTCGGTTCTTTCTCCAAAGATTTTACCGAAAATTTATTTACGAGCGTCGAAAACCGCTTCATCACCAAATATTTGCCCGAGGCGAGCGGGGACGCCGTGCGCGTCTACCTCTTCGGGCTGTATCTGTGTGCCACCAAGGAGGACCTCGACGCCGAAAACACGGCAAAACTTTTGCACATCCCCTACCCTTCCTTCGTGGAGATCTACGATTTCTGGGAGGAATGCGGGCTCGTGCAGGTGCTTTCGCGCGATCCCCTCTACGTCGAATACCTCCCCGTGAGCGCCGCCGTAGGCAAGCCGAAACCCCTGCGGCCGGAAAAATACGCCGACTTCAACCGCGCCCTCTTCAAGCTGTTGCAACGGGCGGGCAAGGACCTCAAACCCTATGAACAGCAGCGCATCCTCGAGTTTCTCGAAAACGATCCGATGGAGCCCGAGGCATTCCTACTTGTGGTAGAGTACTATGTAAAGAAGCAAGGCGGCAAGCTCACCGTCGCCCATTTGCTCAATGCGGCGGCCAAACTTGTCCGCGAACACAAGTATACATATGAGCAGGTGGAGGCGGAATACGCCGATTACCGCGCGAATGAGCAGGAGCTCTCCCGCATCCTGCAACTTCTCGGCATACGGAGAAGGCTGACGGACGCCGACTACGAGCTGTATGCGAGCTGGCTGGCCGATGTGGACGCGGGTGCGGTCTCGGCGTGCGCGGAAACGCTCAAAAAGGGCTCCATGGACACCCTCGGGCAGCTCGTTGCCGAACTCAAACAGCACGGCATCCGCACGGAAGAGGACGCCCGCGCCTATCTCAAACAGCGGGGAATTCTCGCCTCGGCCGTCTTCAAAGTCGCGCAAAAATTGGGCGTGAAGGTACAAAACCCCCGCCCCTATATCGAGGATCATGCGGCCAAATGGCTGAAAAGAGGCTACGACGAAGAAAGCCTCGTCATGGTCGCTGCGGTCGCCCTGCGCCTCTCCTACGGGATCTCCGAGTTTGACGCCTTGCTCGACAAACTCTATGCCGCGGGCATCGTGAGCACGGAACAGGTAAAGGAATACTGCGCCGCCCGCACGAAACAGCTCCGCACTTTGCAGAGCATCCAATCGGTGTGCGGGGTCATCAAGAAATCCGAATCCGCCCTCGATACCATCGCGGCATGGAGCGCATGGGGCTTTTCGGACGCCATGATCGCCGAGGCGGCAAAGCGGAGCTCCAATGCCTCCTCCCCCATCCCCTACATGAACAAACTGCTGACGGAATGGAAGAACGCGGGAGTGTTCACCCCGTCGGCCATCCCCGCAGAGGGCCCCGCCGCAAAAGTGAGAAGCGAACTTGCCGCGGCGTCTGCCATCGACGAGCGTGCGGTGCGGGAAAACTATTACAGGTCGCATCGCGAGGCGGCACTGAAAAAGGTGGCCCGCGTGAAAGAAAACGCCCTCCGCGACAGGGAATTTGCGGAAGCGGAGCGCGACATCCGCACGTGTGAGCGTGAACTCGCCAAGGCAGAACTCTACGACCCTGCCCGTGCCCCCGGTCTGCGGGAAGCGCTCGAAGCGGCAAAGAAACACCGCGCCGACGCCATGCTCAGGCTAAACATCTCCGAAGAAGATTTCGTCCCCGTCTTCACCTGCAAGAAGTGCTCGGACACGGGATTTCTGCCGGACGGCCACATCTGCGACTGCTACCCCTCCTCCTGAGTACAGTACGCCTGAAAACTCAAAGTCCCCCTCTATGCGGAAGGGGACTTTTTATATGCGATTTCACGCTTGATTTTGACGGTTAAAATAGTATTACGTCTGACATAATACTATCCAAAACTGCAAAATACGGCAGAAAAACAGGCTGTTTCCGCCGTATTGCGGGCTTTACTCGTATTCGCCGTAGTCTCTTCTATCGAATGGCGGAGGCGGAGGCGGGGGCGGAGCGTCCTCCCATTTTCCCCTCTTCTTATCGGGCTTCGGCGCCGCTTTGATCTCGACAAGGATGACGTCGATCCCGATTTTTTTGACGCACTTCAAGTCGATGAAGAGGTCTGCCTTCCCCCAGCGGAATCCCTTTCCGCCCGGGACGACGATGCCCTGCACCTTCCCCTCTGGCCATGTGAAGACGACATCGCACACCTTGCCGAGTTGTTTGCCGTCGACGAGGTTGATGGTTTCCTTTCGCTTTAATTCTACAAAACTCGTTTCCACACCCCTATCGTATGCAGAAACTTCGGGAATGTTTCCCCCTCACGAAATTTCCCTGCGAACGCTCGCGAGCGCATTCTTTTCGAGGCGGGAGACCTGCGCCTGCGAAATGCCGACCTCGGCTGAGATCTCCGTCTGCGTCTTGCCCTCATAATACCTGAGGCGTAAAATTTTTCTCTCGCGGTCGGTGAGACGGTCGATGGCCTCACGGAGCGCGACATGCTCCGTCCAGATCTCCTCGCTCTGGCTCTCATCGCAGAGCTGGTCCATGATCTGAAGCGTGTCGCCCGCCTTGTTGTAGACGGGGTCGTAGAGCGAGACGGGATCGGAGATGGCGTCGAGACAGTAGACGATCTCCTTTTCCTTCACCTGCATCTCGGCAGCGATCTTCTCGATCGTCGCCTCTTCGTCGCGCTCCTCGATGCCCTCGCGCACTTTCAGAATGCGGTATGCCGTATCGCGGATGGAACGCGAGACGCGGAGGCTGTTCCCGTCGCGCAGATACCGCTTGATCTCGCCCAAAATCATTGGCACGGCATACGTTGAAAACTTCACGCCGAATTTCAGATCGAAATTGTCGATGGCCTTGATGAGCCCGACGCAACCCGCCTGAAATACGTCGTCGGCATTGGCATTTTTCGCCCAGAACCGCTTGACAAGCGAAAGGACAAGGCGCATATTTCCCACGATAAATTTCTCGCGGGCGGCCTTGTCCCCGTTTTTCAGTTTTACAATGAGCTCCTCGTTTTCTTCCCGCGACAGCTTCGGAAGCCCCGTGGTGTCCACTCCGCAAATGACGACTTTACTCAGCATACTTCACCTCCCATAGACTTTACTATGTATGGAAAGAAGTATCTGCTTTCCCCGCCTTTTTTATGCACGGACGAAGAGTTTACAGCCGCTCTCCAAGAACTCCTCGATCTTCTCGTCGAGACGGCAGCACGTCACGCCGAGTTTTTCGGCAAGGCACCTCTTACAGAGGCAGGCGCTGCCGTTTGCATTGAATTTTTTGTTGAGGCCGAGCTCGTTGAAGGAAAGCCTTCCCCCGCACTGTGCGCAGTTCATGCCTTTTCGGGATGAAGGCGGTACACCGCACAGGAATGCGGCTTGACTTCTGCCGAGAGCACGCCGTTCTTTGCCGAGACGCGCTCGCCCGTGTAGAGTTCCTCGCCCGAGAGCATGCGGCCCGAGATGGCGGGGACGCCCAAATCGTCTGCAGTGATCCAAAAGCCCGCGGGCGCCTCGCTGAGGTTGAAGAAGCCGAGCGCGATATCGCCGTTTTCGAGATAGCGCACGATCATGGGCAGATCGTCGTTTTGCCACTGTTTCACGATGAAGGGCCTGATCCCGCGCGCATCCTGCTGGATCCCGATGAGCGCCTTGTTGGTAAGGATGGACTTCGTCGCCCCGTCCATGTTGCGGATGTCGCACCCGATCATGAGCGGCGAGCCCAACAGGCACCACGCGGCAAAGTGCAGGCGGTATTCCTCATCCGTGCACCCTTTGAGCCCGACATGCCCCTTGCCGTGCATGCCGACGATGAGCATGTCCATGTCGTTGAAGCACCCCACGCCGCCGTAGGGAAGGATGTCGTATTGCCGCTTGATGAGCTCCTTGACGGACTCCCATGTGTCGACGATGTCCCCCGTGGAACGCCACATGTTGGCGCCCGTCGTGCCGATCCATTTGTGCGTCTCGTCCGCACCCCAGCTGCAAGCGCTGAACAAGATATCCCGTCCGCAGGCCGCAAGCGCAAGCCCCATGCGGCGGTAGAGATTGGCCCCCTCCGCGCAGGCGGGTTTGAAACAGTAGTCATATTTGAGGAAGTCCACGCCCCAGCCCGCAAAGGTCTCGGCGTCGGTGAATTCACGGTCGTAGCTCGACGGATACCCCGCACACGTCATGAGCCCGGCGCAGGAATAGATGCCGAATTTCAGGCCGAGCGCGTGGATATAGTCGGCCACATACTTCATGCCGTGCGGGAACTTGGCGGGGTCTGGCACGAGGCGGCCGTTTCCGTCCCGCTCTTTGAGTGCCCAGCAATCGTCGATGACGACGTATTCATATCCTGCGTCTTTGAGCCCGGACGCCACGACGGCGTCGGCAGAACGAAGAATGAGCTCTTCGTTGATGTTTTCGGCAAACGTGTTCCACGTATTCCACCCCATGGGCGGGACATTCTTGATCATCACATGTTCTCCTTTGCGTAAGTAGCTCTATTATACCCGAGCGCACGCCTTTTGTCAATGCTTTTCCGAAAAGCCGTCAGACGAGCTTGGAGATCTCCCGTTTGAGGCGTTCGATGATCTTCTTTTCGAGACGGGATATGTAGCTCTGGGAGATGCCGAGGCGGTCGGCCACGTCTTTCTGCGTGAGTTCCTCTTCGCCGCCGAGCCCGAAGCGCAACGAAATGATCTTTTGCTCGCGTTCGGGGAGCTTTTTCAGCGCGTCGCGGAGCAGTTCCTTCTCGACGTTGGATTCCACCCCGCCGTAGACCGTCTCGCAGTCGGTGCCGAGGATGTCCGAGAGGAGCAGTTCGTTGCCCTCAAAGTCTGTGTTCAGCGGCTCGTCGAAGGAGACCTCGCTCTTGAGGCGCACGGTGCGGCGGAGATACATCAGGATCTCGTTCTCGATACAGCGCGAGGCATAGGTCGCGAGCTTGATGTTCTTGTCGCTGCGGAAGGACCCCACCGCCTTGATGAGCCCGATGGTGCCGATGGAGATGAGATCGTCCGCGTCGACGCCCGTGTTTTCGAACTTGCGGGAGATGTAGACGACGAGCCGCAAATTGTGCTCGATGAGCTTGGTCTTTACGGCCTCGGCCTCCTCGCCCCGCTCGAGCTTGGCGATCATTTCGCTCTCCTCTTCGGCCGAGAGCGGAAGGGGCAACGCCTCGTTCCCGCACAGGTAATGTACGACATTTTCACTGCCGCGGATGGTTTGGAGCCATGCTTTCAGACGGGCAAATACTTTCATTTAAGCCTCCATGAGTGCGGTGTTGAGGATGAGCTGAAAATTGTCTCCGACGTCTCCCACCGTGAGATAGACCCCTTTGCGGGAATACGTCTCTCCCGCGGCGCGGATATCGAGGCGGTCGCAGGCAAACACGGGAGAATCGCGCCCGCCGTTGACCGTCGTGACCGTCATGCGGCCCGCCTCGTGCAATTCTTGCCTGCCGAAGAGGGCGAGAAGGCCGAGGGAGGACGTCACGCAGACGGGAACTCCCCTGAAAAAGAGATTGTTCCCGCTGTCGGCATATCCCTTCCAATGCACCTCCCTGTCCCCCACCCTGAGCGTGCAGGGCAGAAGCTGCCGCTGCTGTCTGCAATAGCGGTACATGGACTTAGCCGCACGGACGAGGACGATGGCAAACACGGCCGCCACTCCCGCCACGAGCCCCGCGGGCGCCTGCTCGACGAGATAGCCCGTACCCGCCTCGTATTGGATACCGAAGAAGGAATACACGGCCGTGAGCAGCCCTCCGAGGGCGAACGTGAAGAGAAAAAAGAATGCGGTGGCGATGCAGATCTGCTTGGGCCTCCCCTTGGCCGCGATCACGGCGAGGAGCGCACCGCCCATAAATTTTACGAGATAAGCCGCCCATGCGGGCAACGGAAAGAGCGGGAACACGATGGCCTCAACGGCCCCGAGCGCGCTTGCGAGCAGCAATCTCCATGCGGAAATTTTCAGCCGCGCGCACGCCAAAGCAAGGTAAAGAAGCACTCCGTCCAGCAAAAAATTCTCTAAGAACGCCACCTCGATATATACCTGCATATCCCCGCTCCGTGACTGCCATTATAAATTTTTTCGACGCACGAAAAAAGGCATATCCCGTCGGAATATGCCGAAATTTGTAGGCGAGAATTCGCACGCATATAAAGGAAAAGATGGGCAAGACGCCGTCCGCGCGGGGCTCGGCACTTTGCGTTTTTACTCCTCGAGCAGTTTCATAAGGCGGGGAAGGTCGGAGGCGGTGAGCAGATTGGTGAGATCCCCTCCCGTTCCCGTCACGAGCACGGCAAAGAGCTTTCTGTTCTCGCCGAAGGCATCCACGGCCTCCTGTACGGTGTTCTCCGCCGTGAGGAGCTTGTAGTATTTGACCATATCCGCTTCGTCGACGGCGTCGCGGCAGCTCATCGCGAGAGTTTCCTCTACGTCGGCCCCATCCCGCAGCGCACGCCCGACAACGCGCACGATGCGGCGGTTGTTGAGCATCCCGACGAGCTTTCCCGCCATGTAGACGGGCAAGTTGGAATAATGGCGCTCGGACATGAGCACCACGGCCTCGGCGAGCGTGCGCTCCCCCTCGATCCCCGTCACGTTCACGGGTCTAAGACTGCCGAGCTTGGGCGGCCTCGAAAGCATCTCGGCGATGTGCATGAAGAGCTCGGTGACGTCGTCGCACGGCTCGGCAATGATGCGTTCGCGGTTGCTCTCGTGGACGATCGCATTGCGGAGCTTGGCGAAGGAGAGCAGTTCGTCTTCGTATTTGCGTATCGTGGAGTTGAACTCCGCACAGCGGCGCACCAAATCGACGAATTGCAGGCTCCCCTTGCCGCGGTACATCGTCCGCATGCGGGCGTCGACGGTGTTGTAGGCGGAAATAAAATCTGTGGCATTGCTCATAGCCCAAGTATACCACGCTTCACGCAAAAAAGCAACGTAAAGTTTTACAATGGCATAGAAAAGTATTTGAAACAAACGTCTATTTCTTAAACTCCGACGGCAAAATGTATCAGACGCAAAACGCCCCCGGTTATACGGGTGACGGACTTCATCCCTCGCAGGAGTTCATACGAGAAAAATTTGCGCCTGTCATAGCGGACTTCATACGGGAAAACTACAAGCCCGCGGAAGCGATCTAAAACAAACAATCCAAAAATGGGGGTTAGCGGTAGCCGAAGCGTTGACCGTTATCCCCATTTGCTATTTTCGAGGAGGAACCCGAAAAAATGAATACAAAAAAAGAAACGCATCCACAAGAGGCATTACCCTCTCGCAATGTCCACCTTTACGGTTTCTTTGCGTTTCGTATAACTATTTTAACAAGAAAAATTGCAAAAGTCAACCCCTTTTAAGGTAAAACGAAAATTGAAAGGGCACTTTCAAAAAGGACGGTCGACTTTTCGCACGCAAAAAACAAGTATCAGAACCCATTCTTTTTCTTGCGGTAGAAACCGCGCTGGCGCGTCTCCACGAGATGATATTCCTGCTCGCGCTCAAAATCGTACATGCAGAGATTTTTCGGCGACGCAAAGCGGAGTTTTCCACCGATGTCCGCCGCCTGCGCGTAGCCATAGGCACACACGCAAATGGGAACGCCGAAGGAGAAGGCCTGCGCGCGCATCAGCGTCTGTTCGAGACTGCCCTCGAGCTGTTCGTAGATGCAGACGGCAAGCTCTGCCCCGCAGACGGAGAGCGTCTCCGCAACGCGGGGGAAATAGAGGTCCTCGGCGACGATGATGCCGATCTTACCGACGCCCGTATCGAAGATCTTGACCCCTGCACCGCAACGGTATTGCCCTCCGTCGATGCGGTTGACCATGTCCGAGACGCCGAGGATCTTCCCCTTTTCGGCCACCACGACGGATTTTCTGCGGATGCTGCGGGCGTCGGTATAGCACCCGCACACGGCTACGCAATCCCCCTCCTTGGAGAGAAGGGCCACGTCTTCGAAAAGGTTGGTCTCCCCCTTCAGTTCGCGCTCGTAGCTCACCTCGCCGAGCGCCTGAAAGGAGAAACAGATGAGGTCTGCCCCGCCTTCGAATTTTCTTGTAAAGTCGTCGAGACTTCCGCTCGTCACAAAACAAATGCGCATTCCATATCATTGTATCGCCTGTGCCGCGAAAATGTGACAGTCCCCACGGCCATCCCGTAAGATCGCATAAAATAAATCCCGCGTCTGAGGCGGGATCGTGTTTACAGTTCGTTTGCGGCTTATTTTCAGAGCATGTCCAAAAAGTATGCGTGTATGCGCGGATCGGATGTGAGTTCGGGATGGAATGCCGCCGCGAGCATGTTGGCCTGCCGAACGGCGACGATCTTGCCCTCGTGCACGGCAAGCGGCCGGGCCGCGGAAGAGAGCAGCTCCGTGGCATAGGGCGCGCGGATGAAGACGGCGGGGTACTCCCCCACCCCCTCCACTAAGAGCCTCGTGCGGAAGGAGGCGAGCTGCCGCCCATAGGCATTGCGGCGCACGGCGATATCCATCGTTCCGAGGTGCACCGTTTCGCTCTCCTCGATGCGTTTTGCGAGCAGGATCATCCCCGCGCAGGTGCCGAATACGGGCATGCCCGCGCCGATCGCCTGTTTGACGGGCGCAAAGAGCCCCTCTTCCCTGAGGAGTTTCCCCTGCACGGTGGATTCCCCGCCCGGAAGGACGAGCCCGTCGAGCGCGTCGGTAAATTGCGTTTTGCGGCGGATCTCTACGATCTCCGCGCCGAGCTCCGAGAGCGTTTTTGCGTGTTCGGCAAATGCCCCTTGAAGCGCCAAGACACCGATCTTCATTATTTCCCGCGCTCCGCCATCAGAAGTTTGATCTCTTGCTCGTTGATGCCGACCATGGCCTCCCCGAGCCCCTCCGAGAGTTCGGCAAGCAGCTTGGGATCGTCGTAGTTGGTGACGGCCTGCACGATGGCACGGGCACGCTTGGCGGGATCTCCCGACTTGAAGATGCCGCTCCCGACGAACACGCCCTCGGCGCCGAGCTGCATCATGAGCGCCGCGTCTGCGGGCGTTGCAATTCCTCCCGCCGCAAAGTTGACGACGGGCAGTTTGCCGTTGTCATGCACCGATCTGATCAGATCGTAGGGCACGCAGAGCGCCTTGGCCTCCTCGTAGAGTTCGTCTTCCCGCATGGCCGCGACCTTTGCGATCTCGCTCATCATGCGCCGCATATGGCGGACGGCCTGCACGACGTCTCCCGTGCCCGGCTCGCCCTTCGTACGGATCATCGAAGCCCCCTCGGAGATCCGCCTGAGCGCTTCCCCGAGATCGCGCGCACCGCACACGAACGGGACGGCAAACTTGGTCTTGTCGATGTGATAGACGTCGTCTGCGGGGGAAAGCACCTCGCTCTCGTCGATATAGTCGATGTCGATCGCCTGCAAGATCTGCGCCTCGGCGATGTGGCCGATGCGGCACTTTGCCATGACGGGGATGGAGACGGCCTGCTGGATGCCCTTGATCATCTTGGGATCGGACATTCTCGATACGCCGCCTGCCGCACGGATATCCGCGGGGATGCGCTCGAGCGCCATGACCGCACAGGCCCCCGCCTCTTCGGCGATCTTTGCCTGCTCGGGCGTGGTGACGTCCATGATGACCCCGCCTTTCAGCATCTGTGCTAAATTTTTGTTGAGTTCAAACCTTTCATTCATAATCTCTGTCCTCTTTTCCCTGCAAGCGGCGCGGCCTTGCCGCGCCGCTTGCAGGAAGATACGATGGGTCTATCAGATCTTATTCGTTCTTTGCTTTCAGAAGATCGCGGATCTCGGCGAGCAATTCCTCCGTTGTGGGTGCGGGGGGCACGGGATCGGGCTCGGGTGCAGGCGCGGGTGCGGGTTCTGCCGCCGCCTCTTCGGCCGCTTGCTTGGCTTTGAGTTCTTCCGCCTTCGCGTGGATACGGTTGACCGTGCGCACGATGAGGAAGAGCACGAATGCCGTCAAAAGGAAGGAGATGATCGCAGAGATGACGACGCCGAAATCGAGCACGACGGCCTCGGAGAGGACTGCGCCCGTCTCTTGGTCGAGCGTTGCAGCGCGGAGCACGACTTGCAGTGCGCCGAAGCCGTCATCCCCCATGCCGGGGATCATTTGAAGAAGCGGCGTCAGGATGTTGTTGACGAGCGCCGTGATGATCGCCGTGAACGCACCGCCGATGATGATGCCGACGGCCATATCGAGGACGTTCCCGCGCGCAATAAACGCTTTGAACTCGGACCAGAAGCCATTCTTTTTTGCCATAAAGTTACCTCCGATAAATTTTTATCAATTTCTTCAACCGGGCCATGGTGCGGCCGGACGGTTGCTTTTTCAGACGGAACTGCCAATTGTTCCGTTCGGTACCGGGCGTATTCATGCGGGCCTCGTTGCCGTAGCCGAGGACGTCCTGCATGGGGATGACGGCGAGGTTTGCCTTGCTCGAGAGCGCTAAACGGACAAACGCCTCGCACATCCCCTCTCCCTGCGCGCCGAGTTTGATGTCGATCCCCTCCCCTTCGAGCGCCGCCGCCACCCTCGAACGGAGGAGGATGTAGTCCTCGGGGGCCAGCCCGTCGATGTAGCCGCGCACGGTGTCATTGTCGTGCGTGCCCGTATAGACGACGCTGTTTGCGGGGATGTTCTTGGGAAGATAGTCGTTGTTCTCGTTGCCGTCGAAGGCGAAGAGGAGCACTTTCATGCCGGGGAAGCCTGTCCGCGCGAGAAGGCTGCGCACGCCGTCGTCGATGAGGCCGAGGTCCTCGGCGATGATGCGCTCCCTGTCCTTCCCAAGCCCTTCGAACAGCCGCTCCCCGGGGCCGTCCTGCCAGCCGCCGCCCCGTGCGTCCTCCGCCGCGGCGTCGATCTCATAGTAACGGTCGATCCCGCGGAAATGGTCGATGCGTACGAAGTCATACGTTCTGAGGGCGGCACGGAGACGCTCCGTCCACCATGCAAAGCCGCTCTGCCCGTGCACATCCCAATCATAGACGGGATTGCCCCAGAGCTGCCCCTTCTCGGAGAAATAGTCGGGCGGGACCCCCGCGACCTTGGCGGGCCGCAGTTCGCCGTCCAATTTGAAGAGCGAAGGGTGCGCCCAGACGTCCGCGCTGTCGTAGGCGACATAGAGCGGGATATCTCCCACGATACTCAGCCCCAGCTTGCGGCAATAGGCATGCAGGGCGTCCCACTGCTTTCTGAATTCATATTGCACGAACTGCCAGAAGAGATATTCCTCGTGATGCTCGGTGCGGAGCGCCTCGCAGGCCTCCGCCGTGTGCCGCTTCAACGGCTCCTCCCAATCCGCAAACGAGCCGCCGTAGACGGTCTTTGCCGTCATGAACAGCGCATACTCCTCATATTCGCCCTCCTTGACAAAGGAGCGGAAGCCCTCGTTGTCGAAGGGGAAGCGGGAAAACGCCTTCCTGAGCAGGGCATAGCGGGCAGAGAAGAGGTCCCCGTAGTCGAGCTCCCCCGCGCCCCGCACGGCCTCTTTGAGCTCGGCGGACGTGAGAAGTTTTTCCCTGCGGAGGATGGCCGGGTCGATGAAATAGGGATTGCCCGAATTGCACGCGACGGATTGGTAGGGCGAATCGCCGAAACCCGTCTGCACGAGGGGCAGGATCTGCCAGACTTTGACCCCGCTCCGCGCGAGCCGCCTTGCAAAGGAATAGGCCTGCTTGCCGAGGGTACCGATGCCGTATTTCCCCGGAAGCGATGAGATGTGTAGTAGGATGCCTGCTTTACGTTGGTTCATCATATGCGTTTCAAAAAATCTCCCATGCGTGTGCACGCTTTGGCGGTATCTTCCGCCGAGGCAAAGGCCGTGAGGCGCAAATAGCCCTCGCCGTTTTTCCCGAAGCCGTAGCCCGGAGTCCCCGCGACGCCCGCCCCTTCGAGGAGTGCGCCGAAGAACTGCAAACTGTTCATCCCGCCCGGGCACCGCATCCAGATGTACGGGGAATGTCTTCCCCCCGTATACCAAATGCCGTTTGCACCGAGCAGGGCAGCGATCGCCGCCGCGTTGCGCTTATAGTAAGCGATATTTTCAGCCGTCTGCCGCTCCCCCTCTTCCCCGAAGGCCGCCGCCGCGCCCATCTGCGTGATGTAGCTCACGCCGTTGAACTTGGTGGACTGCCTGCGGATCCACAGCCCGGAAAGGGAGACCCCCTCCCGCTCTAAGGTATCCGGGATGACGGTATAGCCGCACCTGACACCCGTGAATCCCGCCGTCTTGGAGAACGAGCAGATCTCGATGGCACACCCGCGCGCCCCCTCCACCTCGAAGACGGAATGCGGCAGATCGCCGTCGATGAAGGCCTCGTAGGCCGCGTCGTAGAGGATGACGGCATTGCGGCGGAGCGCGTAGTCCACCCACGCTTTCAGGCCGTCGTAGCCATACGCCGCCCCCGTCGGATTGTTGGGGGAACAGATGTAGATGATGTCTGCCTGCACCCTCTCGTCGGGAAGGGGCAGGAAGCCGTTCCCGCCGTTGGCATCGGCATACACGATGCGCCGTCCCGCCATGATGTTGGTATCCGCATAGACGGGATAGACGGGATCGGGCACGAGCACGGTGTTGTCGCAGGAGAAGATGTCGAGAATGCCCGAAAGGTCGCTCTTGGCGCCGTCCGAGACGAAGATCTCTCCCGCAGACAGCTTGACGCCGCGGCGGGCATAGCGGGCACGGATGGCCTCCGTGAGCACTTCATAGCCGTAGCACGTCTCGGGGCAATACCCCTTGAAGGTGGCGGCGTCTCCCATTTCGAGCACGGCGCGCTGCATCGCCCGTATGACGGCGGGCGCCAGCGGAAGGGTGACGTCTCCCACGGACAGCCTGATGAGCTCTCTTTCGGGGTGTTTCTCCCTGAAAGACGCGATCCTCGCGCCCACTTCCGTGAAGAGGTAAGAAGGACAAAGAGCAAGAAAATTCCGATTGATGTTCATGGAAAAAGGTTATGCCTTTCCTCCATGAGAAATACCTGCGGTCAAGCTCTTTCTTCGTGATAATAGACGGCGGCGCGGATAAATTCGCGGAAGAGCGGGTGCGCGCTGTTGGGGCGAGACTTGAATTCGGGATGGAACTGCACGCCCACAAAGAAATCGTTGCGGTCGATCTCCACCGCCTCGCAGAGAGTGCCGTCGGGGGAAGTGCCCGCAATGGCCATCCCCGCCCGCTCGAAGGCCTCGCGGTAGTCGTTGTTGAATTCATAGCGGTGGCGGTGGCGCTCCGAGACATACTCTTTTCCGTAGGCCTCATAGAGCCGCCGCCCGGTCACCTTGCAGGGATAGGCCCCCAGCCGCATCGTCCCCCCCATGCGCACGCCGTATTGGTCGGGCATGAGGTCGATGACGGAGTGCTTGCCCTCGGGGAAGAATTCCGAGGAGTTGGCGTCTGAAAGGCCGAGCACGTTGCGGGCGAACTCGATGACGGCCACCTGCATGCCGAGGCAGATGCCGAGATAGGGAATGTTGTTCTCACGGGCAAATTTGCAGGCGAGGATCTTCCCCTCCACCCCGCGGGGGCCGAACCCTCCCGGGATGAGGATGCCGTCGACTTCTTCGAGCCGCGCGGCGATGTTCCCCTCCGTGAGCTTTTCCGAATCCACCCACTCGATCTCCACGTTGGCGTCCGTCTCGTAGCCGCCGTGCGCCAAGGCCTCCGCAACGGAGAGATAGGCGTCGTGCAGATCTACATATTTTCCGCAGAGGGCGATCCTGACTTTTTTACTGCGCCTGTGGATGCGGGCAAGCATCTCTTCCCACTCGCGGAGATCGATCTCGTTGGGGGAAAGGTGCAGAATTTTGCAGACGATCGTGGAGAAATTGCTCTTTTCGAGCATCATGGGCGCCTCGTAGAGGACGGGCACCGTGAGATTTTCGATACAGCACTCGGGGGCGACGTTGCAGAACATGGCGATCTTCTCGCGGATGGAATCGGGCATGGGCGCATCTACGCGCGCCACGATGATGTCCGGGAAAATGCCCATCCCCTGCAACTCCTTGACGGAGTGTTGGGTGGGTTTGCTCTTGAACTCGCAGGAGCCCGAGATGTACGGCACGAGGGTGACGTGGATGAAACAGCAGTTGTCTCTGCCGACTTCGCGCGCGACCTGCCGGATGGCCTCGAGGAAGGGCTGGCTCTCGATGTCGCCCGTCGTCCCGCCGATCTCCGTGATGACGATATCCGCGCCCGAGGCCTCCCCCACGCGATAAATGAAGGACTTGATCTCGTTGGTGACGTGCGGGATGACCTGCACCGTCTGCCCGTTGTAGGCGCCGTTGCGCTCCTTGTTGAGGACGTTCCAATACACCTTCCCCGTCGTCAGGTTGGAGAACTTATTGAGGTCCTCGTCGATGAAGCGCTCATAGTGGCCGAGGTCGAGGTCGGTCTCCGCGCCGTCCTCCGTCACGAATACCTCCCCGTGCTGGAAGGGATTCATGGTGCCGGGGTCGATATTGATGTAGGGGTCCAATTTCTGCGAGGCGATCTTATAGCCACGCATTTTGAGAAGGCGCCCGAGCGAGGCGGCCGTGATGCCCTTGCCGAGCCCCGAGACGACCCCTCCCGTCACAAAGATATATTTCGTCATAGTCTTTCCCGGCTCAGATCTCCACGCTGCCCGAGAAGGCAAACTCGGCGGGGCCCAGCAGAAAGACAGTCCTGCCCGTGTAGAGAACGCGGAGGTCTCCCCCCTTCAGGTGCACGGTGATCTCCTCATTCTTCTTGCAGATCCCCCTGCGCACTGCCGCCACGGCCGCCGCGCACGCACCTGTTCCGCAGGCAAGCGTCTCGCCGCTCCCCCGCTCCCAGACGCGCATGGAGAGCTCGCAGGGACCAATGGCGCGCACGAATTCCGTGTTGACGCCCTCGGGGAAGACGGGGTGTTTTTCAAAGAGCGGGCCGACAGTCCCGAGGTCGAGCGCGTCCAAGTCGTCCGTGAAGACGACGCAGTGCGGATTGCCCATCGAAAGACAGGTCACCGCATACGTCGTATCCCCCACGGTGAGCGGGTGGTCGATGATCTCCCAGCAGTCGATGTTTGCGGGGACGCGGATGGGCGCAAACAGGGGCTTGCCCATGTCGACGGTGAAAAGACGGGCGTGCTCTTTGTCCCAGCTTCGCGAGACGATGTGCACCGCATGGACGCCCGACGCCGTCTCGATGGTAAAATCGCGCTTGCGGAGGCCCTTGAAGTCATAGAGATATTTGGCAACGCAACGGATGGCGTTCCCGCACATCAGCCCCTCGCTGCCGTCCGCGTTATACATGCGCATTTTTGCATCTGCGACTTTGCTCGGCAGGATGAGCACGACGCCGTCTCCCCCGATGGAGAAGTGGCGGTCGCACAGTTTGCGCGCGAGCACGGCGGGACGCTTGGGCGCCCAACCGAAACAGTCGAAGTAGATATAGTCGTTGCCGATCCCGTGAAATTTATAGAATTGTTGCATAATATTGCTCCTTTATTTCATGCGGATGACCGCGTTGCGTTCGGCGCCGACGGCCACATAGGTGATATTGCACTTGCAGGCGTTCTCGATGAAGGCGATGTAATCGAGCGCTTCCTTGGGAAGTTCTTCCTTCCTGCGGCACTTGGTGATGTCTGTATGCCATCCCTTGACCTTCTCGAACACGGGTTTGCAGTCGTAGAGGGCGTCGGGGTAGGGAAACTCATGGATGCGCTCGCCGTTCAGCTCATATGCCGTGCACACCTCGATCTCGTCGTAGACGGAGAGGATGTCGAGCTTGGTCAGGACCACCTCATCGGCCGCCTGGCAACGGATGCCGTAGGAGGACGCGACGACGTCGAAGGGCCCCACCCTTCTCGGACGGCCCGTCGCGGCGCCGTATTCCCCGCCCGCGGCACGGAGCTGTTCGGCCTTCTCGCCGAAATATTCCGCCGTGAAGGGCCCCTCCCCCACGCAGGTGGAGTATGCCTTCATGATGCCGATGGACTTATCGAGACGAAGATTGGGCACCCCCGCGCCGATGGGCGCATAGGAGGCAATGGTCTGGGAGGAGGACGTATAGGGAAGGATGCCGTAGTCGATGTCTCTGAGGGCGCCGAGCTGGGCCTCGAACATGACCTTCTTGCCCGCCCTGTGTGCGCGCTCGATGATCAAGCCCGTATCGCAGATATAATCCCTGAGGGGTTCGCCGTACGTCTTGAAATAGCCGATGACCTCCTCCTCGGTGACGGGCGCGTGGCCGTAGCCCTTCTCCACCGTGAGATTTTTCCACTCCACGATGTCTTTGACGCGGGCATACAGCTTCTCGGGGTGCAGAAGTTCCCCCATGCGGAAGCACTTCTTCATGTAGCGGTCGGCATAGACGGGCGCGATGCCGCGGCGCGTAGAGCCGAATTTCTTGCCCGCGAGACGGTCCTCTTCGAGGCAATCGAGGAGCACATGGTATGGCATGGTGATGACTGCCCTGTCGGAGATCCGGAGGTTTTCGGGGGAGATCTTCACCCCCTTTTCGCGGAGGCGCTCCATCTCGCCCGCGAGGTGTTTGATGTCGATGACCATCCCCATCCCGAGAATGTTGAGAACATTCTCCCTCAGGATGCCCGAGGGAAGCAGATTGAGGATGAACTTCCCCCGCTCGTTGATGACGGTGTGCCCCGCATTGTTTCCGCCCTGATAGCGGCAGACGATATCGTAATCCTCCGAGAGCATATCCACCATCTTGCCCTTGCCTTCGTCGCCCCAATTGATCCCGCAAACGGATGTCAGCATCTTTTCTCCTTTTTTTCAAAACAAACATAAAATACTTTCGGAAGTATTTGCATTTCATTATAGCACGCTTTGCGGGTTTCCGTCAAGCATAGCCGTCATGAAATTTGTTTTTCTTAATAAAAAGTGATCCCCTCCGGCACAAAAGCCGCAAGAGAAGCCATACGGGATACCGTGCCCTGAGGAGGCACTGAAAAATGCAGACGGAAATTTTACAAATTTCGAACATTTTTTGCATTTTTTTCACAAAGAAGACTTGACAAGGGCGGGCAAACGCGGTATAATGAATGAACACAACATTGGAGGAGAAGATCATGTTTTGCAGAGACTGCGGCGAAAAACTTTCGCTCAGATTCAAGGAAAACGAAGGGCTCGTGCCCTTCTGCCCCAAATGCGGCAAATTCAAATTTCCCTTCTTCCCCGTGGCTGTTTCTATGGTCGTCGTACGCCGTTCGGACAATAAACTCTTGCTCGCGAAACACGTCGGGGACAACGACTATAAACTCATCGCGGGCTATATCAAGAAGGGCGACAGTGCCGAGAAGACCATTCCGCGCGAACTCAAGGAGGAGACGACGCTCAGCGCCCTCAAGTGGAAATACCTCGCCTCCCGTTACCATGACGCAAAGGACATTCTGATGCTCGGCTATCTCGTCACCTGCGACGACGGGGACATCTCGCTCAACGAGGAGATCTCCGAGGTGCGCTGGTGCACGCCCGAGGGAGCAAGGGAGATCATCCGCAAGAATTCCACGGCGGAGTTCTTCCTCAACGCCGCTATCCAGGAACTCGGAAGAAGGAAATAAACGAAAAATGTTACAAAAACAGCGGGACGACCCGCTGTTTTTGTATATCGAAAATTTTTACCCAAATATTTTGGTTTCCCTCCCCTCTTCTTATGCCCTGCTCAGATGGCGAAGAAAGGGTTTTAATACGTCAGGCCGTTGACCCATGTTTGGATGACGCTCTGCGCCACGGTGCCCGCAAAGCGTTCGCCCGAAAGCCAAGTTGCATCGGTTGCAAGAGCACGGAGGTCGGATAAGCTCCCGCCGATCCCGCTGCTTCCCGAGGTGCAGAAGGGCACAATGCTCTTGCCCGCGAATTCGTAGGTTTCGAGGAAGGTATAGACGATCTTGGGCGCCTTGCCCCACCAAATGGGATAGCCGAGGAAGACGACGTCGTAGCTTGCCATATTCTCCACCGTTCCATCGATCGCGGGGCGGGCAGCGGGGTCATGCTGTTCTGCCGTCGCGCGGGTGGTGCTGTCGCTGTAATCGAGGTCGGCGGCGGTATAGGGGATCTCGGGCACGATCTCATAGAGCGTTCCGCCCGTTGCTGCCGCGATCTTCTCTGCGACCCCCTTTGTCGTTCCCGTTGCCGAGAAATAAGCGACGAGGATATTGCTTGTCTCTGCCGTATCCGCGCAATGCACCGCGATATCTTGCCTGCTCGATTTCCACATCCGCTCCTTCCCGTTTTCATCGCGGACGGCTTTGTCCCACGCCTCTTGCGTCCCTCGATAATTTATGGCGACGATCGAACTGTCCGAAAAGGCGTACTTTTCAATGACGGTGACGGAAGCGGGAACGGTGAGGGCGGTCATCTGCGCCCTGCGGAACGCGGCGACGCCGATTTTTGTGACTGTTTCGGGAATGACGCTGTTGTTCGTGCCGCGAATGACCGTGTTCGAGGCGCGGTCTATCAAGTTGTTTCCTTCGCCCGAATAAGCCGTATTCCCGCTTGCGACGGTAAAGCTATTTAGCGAGCCGCAGTTGTTGAAAACGCTGTCGCCAAGCTCTATCGCGCCTGCTGGAAGATAAAACCCTTTGAGTGCGCCATTGCCCGAAAAGGCGTTGTTTTCAATAGATACGAGTTTGCTGTTTGTTCCGATGTTCACGGTTTCGAGCGCACCTTGATTGTTGAAGGCGTTCAAGCCGATTTTCGTTACATTATCGGGGATCGTGACGGAAATAATATCCGATTTATGCTTGGAGTAGGCAAACGCGCTTTCCCCGATCTCCACGACGGGCAAATTATCATAGGTTTCGGGAATGACGATCTTCGCCTCCTGTCCCGCGCCCGTGACGATATAGCCCGCATTATCTGCTGTCTTTTCGTAAGTAATGCTTGCCGTCGGCTCGGACGTATCCGCCGCCCAATGCGCAAAGAGCGTCATGTCGCCGTTTACACGGCCTGTTTCGAAGTTCCATGCCTCGGCGCCCGCGTCTGAGGAAGCAAACCACCCTTGAAACAGGAGTTCGCCGTTTGTAGGCGTGGACGGTGTGCGCACGGGATTTCCCGCGAGAACGCGCTGGCTTTCCACGTTGCTTCCGCCCTGTGAGTCGAAAGTGACGGTGTAATATGTACCGTCGTCATGATTTGTGTTGCCGTTGTTGCTACCGTTCGTGCCTCCATGATTGCCGCCGCCCGTTTCCCCGCACGCGGAGAGCGCAAAGACAAGGCACAGCATCATTGCCGTTAAAATAAATACAAACTTTTTCTTCATGATCTGCCCCCTTTTGAGCTATTTTCCAAGACAATTTTTTTCGTTTTCTCCGTAGATTTTGCGGAGAAGGTTTTGATATTTCGGATTTTCGTCTAAATGCTTTTTCTTTGCGAGAATCACTTTCGCGGGAGAGTGCGGGAAGTCGCTCCCGTACACGATCTTATCTTCGCCCGCCACAGAGAGGAGCATATCGAGCGCAACGGGTTCGGGGTCACCCGCGATGTCGAAATACAGGTTTTGAAACTCTTTTTTGAGGTCCACCTGCTCCATCATGCCCATTGAGGCGAGAATGCCCGAAACGCCCGTAAATCTCTGCAACATATAGGGAAGGAATGACCCCGTGTGCGGAACGACAAAGCGAATACCCTCAAAGCGCGTCATCACTTTGTGCGCCATCATGTTGAGGACAGCCCGTGTCGTGTCGGTCGGGTACTCGAAGATCGCGGCGACCGTTCCCGTGATGGGCGTTTTCGGATATTCTTGCGCTCTCTGCGGGTGGATAATGACAAGCGCATTGTCCCTGTTGAGTTCCGCCATAAAGTCATCAAGCGAAGGATCGCCCAAATAGACGCCGCCCGCGTGCGTCGTAAGCTTTACCCCGACCGCGCCGAGCTTTTCCTTGGCAAAGCGGTATTCTTCGATTGCCGCGTCTGTGAAAGGCAGCGGGACGGAGGCGACGAAGGAAAATTCATCGGGGTGCTTTTTGCAAACCTCCGCCATAGAAGCATTGACTTCCCTGTGAACTTTTGCGGTAAGCCTTGCGTCGTCTCCCAACAAATGCGGCGTGGGCGAGGAAAGAATGCTCTTTTCTATCCCCGCTTCCCGCATAAATTCGAGGTGTTTCTCCGCGCTCCAATCGGGAAGCACAAACCCGTCTGCGGCAAGAGGGTCGATATGCAAGGACTTCAAGCCCCATCTGTATTCTGGGGTGATGATATGCGCATGAAAATCCATCGCCATCCTATTTCGCCTCCGTGAATTTTTGCACCCGCATTTTGAGGTGATATTTCTCGCGGAGAGCGGCAATTTCGGACATCATCGGGCTTTTATGGTGGAAATCGAGGGCTTTTTCGTTTTCCCAAGCGTCGATAAGAAGAACGGTTTCACTATCTTCCATCGGCAGAAAATATTCATAGCGAAGATTGCCCTCTTCGGCGCGGATCTTTTCCACAAGCCCGCTCGATCTCATCTCTTCCGCAAACTTTTTTGCATTGCCGCCAATTCCCGTGTAATAGATATTGACCGTAAGTGCCATGCTTTCACCCCCGTAGGCTCTTGCCGAGTTCATAAGCCTCTGGCATATAGCGGGAGCGGGCCGTCATGGCGGGCGTGCCGCAACCCTTGCCGAGGATCATTCCCATATCTTGAAAATTCAGATACTTTACGAGCGTTTGATAGTGCGCCGTGAGCGCTTCAAACGTCCAACTGTCCGCGTTCCACGCGACGGAGATGAGCGCCGATTTCATGCGCTTCCTTTGAATGTCTCCGTTGAACGCGCAGAAGCGGTCGATAATCGTTTTGAGCTGTGCGGACATTCCGTAGTAGTAGAGCGGCGTGACGAATACAATCATATCCGCGCCGAGGATTTGAGATTTTATCCCTTGCCCTCCGCTCTCCGAGCCCATGTCGTCCCTCTGTGCACACGGACCGCCGTACCCGCAACGGATGCAGCCCGTACAGGGCTTGACGTTACAATGCGCCGCGTCGATGACGGAGACGCCGTGGCCCGCCTCCTTTGCGCCCTTGATAAACTGCTCGGCAAGCAGATTGGACGAGCCGTGCTTTTGCGGGCTGCCCGTGAGAACCACGATCTTCATAACTTCAAACTCTCCACCCAGGATCTGAGGGTGCTCTCGCTCATGCCGTTCAAAAGTTTTCCGCCCTTCCAGACGGCGTTCGGAGCGCAGGGCTTCAAGGCGCTCTCCGTTCTGCCGAGCCCGCTCCCGCCGCTCGTCGCAAAGAGGACGATCTGTTTGCCCGAAAAGTCGTGGGCTTCGAGGAAGGTCTTGATAATGGTCGGCGCGGTGTACCACCAGATGGGGAAACCGAGGAAAATGACATCATAGACGGAAACGGGGGCACCCATGTCCGCAAGTGTAGGGCGGGAAGCGGGGTCGTTCATCTCCAGAGAAGAACGGCTTTTTTTGTTCGTCCAATCGAGGTCGGCGCTCGTGTAAGGCACTTTGGGCCGGATTTCATAGAGGTCGGCATTTGCGGCTTTTGCGAGAAGGCTCGCAGCCCGCCTCGTCGTTCCGCTTGCCGAAAAATACGCTACCAAAATTTTCCTATCCATACTTTTATTCTCCTTTTGCGGCGATCTTCTGCATTTTCACCGCCAAATTTTGCAAAGCATCAAGAAGCTCTTCGGGGGCTTCGAGCTCCGAATAAATTTCCCTTTCCCGTCTGTAGAGATCGGAGAGGATCCTGTCGGCATATTCCTTGCCGCTTTCGGTCAAAGAGACCAAAAGTTCCCGCCGCTCCCCCTTGATTTGGGAGAGCGCGATGTAGTTCTTGCTCTCTAAATCCTTGATGATGGTGTTCGCGGTGCTGCGCGGGATGTCCCAATCCTCGCAGATCTGTTTTTGGCTGTGCCGCTTGCCGTCGTTTAAGGCGTACAAGATCCAAAGAAGATTGGGGGAGCCGAGGTTGCACCCCTTCCCATACTGCTCATACACGCCGTCGATCCCGTATATGAGCTTGCCGAGCCTGTAAAAAAAGACGCGTTCGTCCATAAAGATCCCCCCTAAAATTCTATTTCGTATTTTAATTATAATACGGATTCGGATTTCTGTCAAGCGTTCCCCGAAAATTTCTTTGTGAATTTTTTGTGAACTGCGGCTCTCCGCTCTTACACACCGAGCCCGCACGCATGGAAAAACCCGCGGTCCTTTCAGGCCACGGGCTTATCGTTTGATTCAGTTCGCCAATTATTTCATTGCGGACCGCGGATATGCGGTGATGCTTCGACAGGCTCAGCATGACGTAAGAGAACGGTGCTCAGCATGACGTAATAGAACGGCGCCATGCCTACATGAAAACGGTGCTCAGCGTGACGTAAAGGAATGGTCTTATTCCTCTTCGTCGTCTTCGGGGAGGTCGACGTTATGGTAGACGTCCTGCACGTCGTCGTTCTCCTCGAGCTTATCGAGCATCTTCAAAAAGAGTTCGAGCTTTTCACCCTCGAGCGTGATCTTGTTCTGCGGGATCATCGTGAGTTCGGCCTGCAAGAAGGTCAGCCCCTTCTCTTCGAGATATTTCCTCGCCTCGGAAAAGGCCCCCACCGAGGTGTAGACCTCGAAGGCGTCCTCCACGGGAACGACGTCGTCGGCGCCCGCCTCGATGGCGAGCTCGGTCACTTCGTCCTCCGTGAGCCCCGGCTTGGCCTCCACGACGATGAGGCCCTTGTTGTCGAACATATAGGAGACGCTGCCCGTCGTGCCGAGAGAGCCGCCGCACTTCGACATGATGGCGCGCACATCCCCCGCCGTGCGGTTGTTGTTATCCGTGAGCGTGGAGATGATGACGGCCGCGCCGCCTGCGCCGTAGCCCTCGTAGGTGAGCTCCTTGTAGTCCTTATCGCCCATCTCGCCCGCCGCCTTCTTGATGGAGCGCTCGATGTTGTCGTTGGGCATGTTGGCCGCCTTGGCCTTTGCGATGACGTCGGCGAGCTTGGAGTTGGTGGAGGGGTTTGGATTCCCCTTTGCCGCAACGGCGATCTCCCTGCCGATCTTGGTGAAGAGCCGCCCGCGTGCCGCGTCTGCCTTGCCCTTCTTTGCCTGTATGTTATGCCATTTGCTGTGTCCGGACATATCATTCCTCCCTGATACAATGTAATTGACCTGAAAAGAATTCGGAAGATACTCTTTTCAAAGTTCCAAGGCCTAAGCTATAATGGAAGGGGTATTAAGGTCTGGCGGATACCTCCTTGGGCTTATACGCCCGAAATAAAGACTGCCAGCCAACCTTCCATTATAGCGTTCGGTTTTTGCAGGTTGGGCTTCGCGTCCGCGTCACACATCAGAT